>CAISJH010000466.1 GCA_903885585.1 uncultured beta proteobacterium | reverse complement strand
TTCACCGACTGGCGGGCTTGATGGCTCATCACGGTGCGTCCCGTGCCCGCCTCCTGCACCACCACGGACAGCGCCGCTTCCGGCACCCGCGCACGCTGCAGAGCGCTGCGCACCTCGGGCGGGAGATCGTTGGCTCTGACGGGTGAGGCGACCGCAGCGGTCAATGCCACGAGGATCCCTGCCCACTGAACAGGCCGCCGCCAAGGCCGGCCGATGCGCTTGCTGATGCGCTTGTTGATGCCCATGCCAACGATGATCGCATGGCTACACTCGGCTGGATGACCCCCGTGCTACTGGCTTTCGACACCTCCACCGAGGCCCTGGCAGTGGCCTTGCAGTGGGCCGGTGGTCGGCTGGCCTGGAACGGCGAGGGCGGTGCGCAGGCCTCGGTTGCGCTGTTGCCGACCGTCCAGCGCCTGCTGGACGAGGCCGGGATCACATTGGGCGATCTGGACGCGATCGCTTTCGGCCAGGGGCCAGGCGCCTTCACCGGGCTTCGAACGGCTTGCTCGGTGGCCCAGGGGCTGGCCTTCGGGGCCGACAAGCCCGTGCTGCCCATCGACAGCCTGTTGATCGTGGCGGAGGATGAACGCGCTTGCAGGGGCCTGCCCGAGGCTCTGGACGTGGCCGTGGCCATGGACGCGCGCATGGGTGAGCTCTACGCGGCGCGCTACCGTTGGGACGGCCAGGCTTGGCGGGTGATGCAACCTCCAGGACTGTGGGACCCGCAAGCCTGGGTGGCCGCCTGCGCGCAGGCCGTCGCGGCCGTGCAGCCTGGGGCCGCCGTGCCTGCTGCGCAGGTCACGGAACAGGCGCCGCTGGGTCTTGTCTGGGTGGGCAGTGGCCTGCCCTTGCTGGCAGATGTGCCCGTGCAGGCGGTGAGCCTGACCTGCGCAAACCGTGCTGAAGCCCTGCTGCGCCTGGCCGATCAAGCCTGGCACCAGGGGCGTGCCGTCCCGGCCGAGCAGGCCCTGCCGGTGTACCTGCGCGACAAGGTGGCGCTCACCACGGCCGAGCGACAGGCACTCAAGGCGGCGCCGTGAGTCCCCTGCCTGCAGCCGCCCAGGGTCCGCGCAGCTTTCGCGCCATGCAGGTGGACGATCTCGACCGCGTCATGCAGGTCGAAGTGCTCGCCTACAGTTTCCCGTGGTCGCGCGGCAACTTCCAGGACTCGCTCAAGAGCGGCTACGTGGCCGAGCTGCTGGAGGCCTCGGCAGAGTTGCTGCTGGGCTACTACGTGGCCATGCCCGGGGTGGACGAGCTGCACCTCTTGAACATCACCGTGGTGCCCGACTTCCAGCGCTGCGGTCAGGGGCGCGCGCTGCTGGACCGTCTGGAGTGGCAGGCCCGTCAGCACGCGTTTTCCAGCATCTGGTTGGAGGTGCGGGCCAGCAACACGCGGGCCCGGTATCTCTACGGCGCACGCGGTTTCGTGGAGCAGGGCGTGCGCCGTGGTTACTACCCTGCCGGCGGCCTGCGGCGTGAGGACGCCGTGGTCATGAAGCTGGACCTGTCGCAGGAGGCCGCCCATGCCGCTGGATGACCGGCGCCTGGCCATGCTGCGGGAGATGGGGGTCCCGTTCTGGCAGCCGCTTGCACGCGCGGAGGGAGCTGATGCGGACCAGGCTGCCGCACCCCAGGAGAGCCCTGCGCTGGCGCCCACAGCGGCCCTGGCAGACGCCCCAGCGCTGGCCGTGTCACGCCCCGCGCCGTCTGATCTGATGCCGGCCTCGGTGCCGGCATCTGCAGCCCTGGAGGCCACACCCACACGCCCAGCGTCCGTCGACTTGCGTGCAACGCCCCTGCAGCCCGCGCCCGAGCGCGAGTCTTCGAAGGTTTCAGCGCCCGAGGTCGCCGCACTGGACTGGCCCGCGCTGCGCGAGGCCGTGGCGAGTTGCCGGGCCTGCGGCCTGTGCGAGAAGCGGCGCCAGACCGTTTTCGGCGTGGGCCACGCCCGTGCGCACTGGATGGTGGTGGGTGAGGCCCCGGGCGAGCAGGAAGACCTGCGCGGTGAACCTTTCGTCGGCCCCGCCGGCCGCCTGCTGGACCAGATGCTGG
>CAISJH010000465.1 GCA_903885585.1 uncultured beta proteobacterium | reverse complement strand
GGCGCGCAGCTTGGACAGGTCAACCGAGTCCACGGCCATGGTCTCGGTGAAGTACTTCGCATAGGCCACCTGGTTGGCCATCTTCTTGGCGGTTCCGGCCCAGTCGGCGTCGCTGGCCGGCTTCTGTGCCAGGTTGCTGAAGATCGTGAAGATGATGTCGCCGCGCGTCCAGTCCGGCAGGCTGAGCGCTGTCACGATGTCGTTCACGGCCGCAGCCTTGGATCCTGCAGAAGCGCTGGAGCCTACGACGTTGTTCACCAGTTTCGTAGCGAACTCCTGGTTCGTCAGGGTGGTGGGATAGACGTCGGTGAACTGGGTCTTGGTGGTGAAGACATTCACGATGGCTTTGATGCTCATGCCGGCGTTGGCCGCCTCCAGCAACTGGCCCATGTAGGTCACGCCGGGTGCGGCTCCGAAGGCGATCGCGAAGAACCTGTAGAGATCGTCCTTGTCGTATGTGGGTGCTGAGGTGGTCGTCACGGCCAGCGGCGCGCGACGTCCATCTTCAACGTCAATGCCGCCACCGCAACCAACCACGGCTGCTGCGGCCAAAAGGGGGACCAGCTTGTGCAGGTTGAAGAGGCGTCTGGTTCGATGAATGGACTGCATCATGTGCTGCTCCTGGGCAGGTGGATGAGAACTGGACTTCGAGATGGACGCTCGATGTCCGCGGAATGAAAAAGTCGGACTGAAACGCCTGAAAGCGCTTTCAGCTTTGAGAATATCCTGTCCAGGACGGATCGGCAAGCCGTTCGGGTGCATGGGTTTTCCCTTAGCCGCGGGTGACTTGCCGGGTGGATCTGCCCAGTGTTCGAGGTGGTACGACCATCTTGTGTCCGTCGCTGAAGGTGACCGTCACCGGGTCGGCTCCCAGGTGATAGGCAAGATAGGTACGCACTCCGTCGGGTCGCCTGAAGACCGAAAAGAACGTGGTGTCGGCGCTGACGGTCAGGTCAGGCGGCCCCATCTCTACCAGGCTGGATATCCAGTGCCAGGTGTGCGTACGCGACTCTCCGAGTTCGACCGCGCCCCATCGCTTCCACTGTTCGGCGGCGGCGCGCGGGTCAGCCAGGGCCAGATACTTGGCGAACAGGTCTTGCCAGATGTCTGGCGGATCGGCCCGCTTGCCTCGTGCCGCAAAGACCTGCGTGTCGGCCTCCAGCGTGCCGAGATTGCGCTTGACGTACTCGGGGTCGGCCCCCAGATAGGTGGAGGATGTGGTGATGGGCAGCAAATTGATGCCTTTGATCTGCCGCGGTTCATCTGTCCACCAGGTGTTGTGGGCGTACTTTCCCCCGAACACCATGCTCACCTCCTGGTGTGGATACTCAGGTGGGAACACGATGCGTTCTGGGTCGAACCAGTAGGTGCGAATGGCCTGGATTTCGCTTGTGTAGAGCCAGATGCCCAGGTCACGCAAGGCGGTGTCTCCCTGGACTTCTCCCCACAGGATGAGCCCTGCCCATGCATTGACGGCCTCAGACGAACTCTCCTGGTTGTTGCCCCAACCTCCCATGGAGGTACCGGAGGCCCACGAGTGCCCTTCGTAGGGATCGAAGTTCCGCAGGAAAGGGAAGTCCGCACGGCCCCGGCGAGCAGTCGCAATGTCCGCCACCATCAAGTCCACGAGGCCTCCCCAGCGATCTCGCGCTGCCCAGGCCGGATCGCGCAGGGCAATCTCGGCCGCCACGCGAATCCAGTAGCCATAGTGGAAGTGATGGTCGTTCATCTGCTCGATGCTGAAGTACTCCTCGGGGTGAGCCAACAGGGAGCCCACGGCGCGGTCCAGGTGGAAGTAGGTCTTGCGGCTTTCACCCGAGAACCACGATTCGATGCGCGTCTGCAGGAGCTTGAGCAACTGTGCCGTCCCCTTCGCATCGCCTTGCGCTTCCACGACATCCAGCAGCTTGGCGATCCGCTGCAGGCCCTTGCCTTGCCAGTAAGGCCCGTTGCCAATCTCCAGCATCATCCGCCGTGCATTGCGCAGATCTGAACCTGTCAGCTCCTGCAACAGGTCGGCGTCAGCCTTGTTGCTGATCGCTGGCCATCTGGGTACAAACCCGGGGTAGCGAGCCAGCGTTCGAAACTCAGCGGCTGCAAGCAGCTTCAATGGGCCCCGAACGGTGTCATAGGCCGGACCAAGGCGCGTCGACACAGACGGGTTGCCGTGCCAATGGTGGGGGTACAACGCCATGAGCGGCCCGTGGTTCTCTCCCTCCATGACCGTGGTGGTCATTGCAAAGGTTGTCTCCACTTGCGCGGTGGATCGATCCACGGACCAGCTCACCCGCGTGTCCTCGATGAAGGCGTAGGCGTGCCGCGCCAGCAGGGCCAGCGTGGACGGCGCTTGGTCGGGCAGCCCTGCCAGCGCGAGATAGCCCCGACCATTGGGCAGTCGCGCTAACCACTCCCCAGTGGCCTGCGGCTCCCAGACAACACCCGTCGGCCCGAAGACCGCATAACGTGCGTCGGCCGTATCGAACAGAAGTACTCGGGCATCTTCCGAAGACGGACGTCCTTTGGCGCCTGCAGGCGGACGCAATCTCAACTGAGTGCCGGGGGCTCTGAACTGCACGTAAGGGCCGCCGTGCGCCACCGTGGCCTTCAGTACCTGTGTACCGTCGGCGATGTCGATGTCGATAGACCAGTCCGACACCTTGGCCAGTTGCGCCTGCGCCTTGTCCATGCCCGGCACGGAAACCAGCACGCCGTCTCGGTGGGGGTACTGAATTTCGACGTCACGCCGCTCTGTGGGAGCCACCCGGCGCCTTGGCATCGCTACCTCAAGGCCTTCTGGCTGTGGCAAGACACTCAAGGGTTGGGCGTAGATGGGTTCACCCTTGCCACCAAACACCAGCGCGGAGTACCACTGATTTGTGGGCACGGCCTGGCGCTTCATCTGATCCGTGCGCATGCGCGCTTCAGGTGCGACAGGGTCCCCTCCTTTGGGGCCCAGAAAGTAGGTGCTCGAGCCCAAGCGCACGGGTTGGGCGGAAGCGATACAAGGCAGGGCTGCAGCCCACAAGACCAGCAGGAGACGGTACAGGCTCTTCAAGAAGATCCCCAAGGGTGTTTTCGGCTGCGTACGGACAAAGTGGAACAACTTGCGACCGCGAGGAATTGTGAAAGCGCTTTCAAGTTGATTGATTGCGTACTTTCCCTGACGGCTACCCGACCGGTTATGTTCCCCGCGCGCAGGGCAGTCGACTTTGGTTGATCCGATTGCCGGACGAACGAAGTTCATGTATGCTTTGAAAGCGCTTTCAAATTGGGCTTCAGCGTGGCTTTGCAACTGGTCAAGTTCTTTGATTGATCGTCGCCTGCCCAATTTGATGGACCATGGCGCACCCCACTTGCCGTACACCACAGATCATGAAGAACAGCCTTTCTTCCAAGTCGATGCCTTGCGCCGTGTGGTCGCGCTTCCAACCGTCGCGTGCCTCGACGGGGCTGGTCGGCGTTGTTGGAGCCTTGGTCGCATCCCTGCTGACCCAGCCCGCTCAGGCCATTGACTTCGGCCCTTTCTCCTTGACAGGATTTGCCAAGGTCGAGGTGCAGCAAGCCAGTAATCAGTGCGTCGATTGCCAGCGATTCCCCGCCGAAGACCGCCAGCGGCTGTGGGCCGACGAATTGGTCCCAGGACGCCCTTATGGCACGCAGACTGGGCACGTCACCTTGTTCCAGCCCTGGC
>CAISJH010000464.1 GCA_903885585.1 uncultured beta proteobacterium | reverse complement strand
GCTCACGCCTCAGGCATCGACATGAGCCAGGATCCGGATCCACCGCAGAGCGCTCCTGCCTTGGGTATGCAGCGCGGCCTCACTCGCTACGGCGACACCGGCTTCTCGCTCTTCCTGCGCAAGGCTTTCATCAAGGGCGCCGGGTTCACCGACGCCGCGCTGGACCGTCCCGTGATCGGCATTGCCGATACCGGCAGCGACTACAACCCCTGCCACGGCAACGCGCCGCAACTGGTGGAGGCGGTACGGCGTGGCGTGATGCTGGCCGGTGGGCTGCCGATGCGCTTCCCGACGATCTCCCTCCATGAGAGTTTCGCCGCACCCACCAGCATGTTCCTGCGCAACCTGATGGCGATGGACACGGAGGAGATGCTGCGCGCCCAGCCTATGGATGCCGTGGTCCTGATCGGCGGCTGCGACAAGACCGTGCCCGCGCAGCTGATGGGCGCCGCCTCAGCCGGCCTGCCTGCCATCCAGCTCATCACGGGCTCCATGCTGACCGGCAGCCACCGCGGCGAGCGAGTGGGCGCCTGCACCGACTGCCGACGCTACTGGGCCCGCCACCGCGCGGGCGAAGTTGACGCCGAAGAGATCGCCCAGGTCAACAACCAGCTGGTGGCCAGCGTGGGCACCTGCTCGGTCATGGGAACGGCCAGCACCATGGCCTGCATTGCCGAGGCCCTGGGCATGACGGTGCCTGGCGGTGCCTCGCCGCCGGCTACCACGGCTGCCCGGATGCGCGTGGCCGCGCAGACGGGAGCGCAGGCCGTGGAGATGGCGCGCGCGCGCCGCGACATCGGCCAGATCCTCACGCCCGCGGCTTTCGAGAACGCGCTGCGTGTGCTGCTGGCCATCGGCGGCTCGACCAACGGCCTGGTCCACCTGGCCGCGATCGCTGGCCGGGTCGGTCTGGACATCGACTTGGCGGCCCTCGACCGCATGGGCCGTGAGACACCGGTGCTGCTCGACCTGAAGCCCTCCGGTCAGCACTACATGGAGGACTTCGATGCCGCCGGCGGCATGGCCGCGCTGCTGCGTGAATTGCGCCCGCTGCTGCGGCTGGAGGCGCTGACCGTGACCGGTCGCACGCTGGGCGATGAGCTGGACTGTGCCGGGCCGGGGTTCGCGCAGAACGTGGTGCGACCGTTGGCGCGACCGATCTACCCTCAGGGTGCGATTGCCGTGCTGCGCGGCAACCTGGCGCCGGGCGGCGCGATCATCAAGCAGTCTGCGGCCGACCCGGGGCTGATGGAGCATGAAGGGCGGGCCGTCGTCTTCGAGGACCTGGAGGATCTGGCCGCGCGGGTGGACCGTGACGACCTCGATGTGGCGGCCGACGATGTGCTCGTGCTGAAGAACATCGGCCCGAAGGGCGCCCCCGGCATGCCCGAGGCTGGCTACATCCCCATCCCGCGCAAACTGGCCCGCGCGGGTGTCAAGGACATGGTGCGCTTGTCCGACGGTCGCATGAGCGGCACCGCCTTCGGCACCATCGTGCTCCACATCACCCCTGAGTCGGCGGTGGGCGGCCCGCTCGCGCAGGTGCGCAATGGCGACCGCATCCGGCTGAGCGTGTCAAGGCGCGAGCTCACGCTTCTGGTTGCAGACGAAGAGCTGGCCCAGCGGGCGCGGGAGCAACCGGTCACCCCGCCGCAGGCCGACAGGGGCTACCGCAAGCTGTTCCTGCAATCGGTGCTGCAGGCAGACCAGGGTGTGGATTTCGACTTCCTGCGAGGCACCGTGCCCAAGGGGCGGGTGCCGGGCTGCTGATCAAGCGGGCCGCGCCAACAACCGGCCCTCGACGCGTTCTACTACCTGATCTGCTGCCTCGTCTCTCAACCCGGCGCAGAGGGAAGACGTGGAGGCCTGCCCGGGAACATGCAGGTGCGGTGCCACCTCCGCCAAGGGTTCCAGCACGAAGCGGCGCTGGTGCATTCGGGGGTGGGGCAGGGTCAGGTGGTCGGTGTTCAGCTCCCGCTGGCCAAAGAGCAGCAGGTCCAGGTCCAGCGTGCGGGGGGCGTTGCGGTAGGGGCGTTCCCGGCCGGCCTGCTGCTCCAGGCCCTGCAGCAGGCCCAGCAGGGCGTGCGGGTCCAGTGAGGTGGTCAGCAGGGCCACGGCGTTGAGGTAGTCCGGCCCTTCGGCGTCCACGGGGCGGGTGCGGTAGAGGCTGGAGACGCGCTGCAGCGCCACGGCAGGGTGGGCTGCTAGCTCTTGCACGGCCCAGGCCAGGGTGGCGCGTGCATCGCCCAGGTTGGCACCCAGGCCCACGGCCACCGTCTCAGCGCTGGCCTGATCTACGGCCCGCCAGACCTTCAGCACGTCCACCGTCTCGGCCACGTCGTGCACCCGCAGCACCCGCGCACCGCGCTGCGCGGCCAGCAGCGCGGCGGCCAGGCTGCCGGCCAGGCGTTGCTCCACGGGCCGGCCGGTCAGCCGGCCGACCGTGCCCTTGCGGGAGAGGCCGGCCAGGAGCGGGCGGTCCACACCGGCGTCGGTCAGGCGCGCCCGCAGCGCTTCTTGACGCGACAACAGTTCCACGCTGTGCTCCACGGTCTTGGCAAAGCCGTAGCCTGGGTCCAGCACGACGCGCTCAGACGCAATGCCTGCGGTGCACGCCGCCTGAAAACGCTCGGCCAGGAAGGCGGCCACCTCCTCGACCACGTCGTCGTACTGCGCCAGCGTCTGCATGGTGCTGGGGTCACCGCGCGAGTGCATCAGGCACACCCCGGCGCTGGGGTGGGCGGCCAGGGCCTGCAGCGCGCCCGGGGTCGTGAGCGCCCGCACGTCGTTGATCAGGTCGGCCCCTGCCTCCAGGGCGGCGCGCATCACCTCGGGCTTGTGCGTGTCCACCGACACCGGCACGCCCCAGCGCACCACCTCTTCCAGCACGGGTTGCAGCCGTCGCCACTCTTCTTCAGCCGGCACGGGGGTGGCGTTCAGGCGGGTGGACTCCGCGCCCAGGTCCAGCAGATCAGCACCCTCCGTGACCAGGCGTTCGGCGTGAGCGATGGCCGCCCGCGCCTCCACAAAGCGTCCGCCGTCGGAGAACGAGTCCGGCGTCACATTGACGATGCCCATCAGGTGCACGCGGCTCAGCATCAGGCGGAAGCGGCCGGTGTGCCAGACCTGTGAGAGGACGTGCCCGGGCATGCCATCATCACGGCTGTTCCTGGACTTGCTTTGTATGACCATGCGCGCACTCTGCCACTTCACCCGCTTGGCGTCGACCAAAGGCCTCAGCTTGCTGGCCGGCTTGTTGGTCACGGCTGCCCAAATGGCTGCCCCAGCCCACGCCCAGGACTGGCCTGCCGCCGGCCGCAACATCCGCCTCATCGTTCCGTCCCCAGGGGGCAGCGGCACGGGCGACACCATCGCCCGCATCGCGGCCGAAGAGATTGGCAAGCGGCTGAAGGCCAATTTCGTGATCGACAACAAGCCCGGCGCCAACGGCAACATCGGTGCCACCGCAGCGGCGCAGGCTCCGGGCGACGGCTACAACTTCCTGTTCTCCTGGGCCGGCACCCTGGCCGTCAACCAGGCCATGTACAAGCAGATGGGTTACGACTCGCAGCGCGACTTTGTCCCGATCGGCCTGGTGGCGGACGTGCCCAACATCCTGGTGGTCAACAACGACCTGCCGATCAAGACCGTCGAAGACTTTGTGAAACACGTGCGATCCAACCCGGGCAAGCTGAGTTATGGCTCCACGGGCATTGG
>CAISJH010000463.1 GCA_903885585.1 uncultured beta proteobacterium | reverse complement strand
CGGGCCGGGGCTGCGCCCGAGGTCTTCAGCCTGGGTCACCGCAACATCCAGGGCCTGGCGGTGCACCCGGTGACGGGAGACCTGTGGCAGACCGAGCACGGGCCCCAGGGCGGTGACGAGGTGAACGCCCCCGAGGCCGGGCGCAATTACGGTTGGCCGGTGGTGACTTACGGTCGCAACTACGGCATCGGCACCCGCATTGGCGAGGAGGGGCCCAAGCCCGGCTTCGAGCAGCCGCTGCAATGGTGGGTGCCGGTGTCCATCGCCCCCAGCGGTCTGGCCTTCGTCACCAGCGACCGCTATCCCGGCTGGAAGGGCAGTCTGCTGCTGGGCGCGCTGCGCTCTCAGGTGCTCGTCCGACTGACGCTGGACGGCCGCAAGGTGGTGGCGCAGGAGCAACTGCTGGCCAACCTGCGCGCCCGTATCCGCGATGTGCGCGAGGGCCCCGACGGCTGGATCTACCTGCTCACCGACGGCGTGGAAGGGCAGATCATTCGGCTGGAGCGTTGAGGGGTCAGCTTACCCGCCCAAACCACCACAGGCTCAATGCCGCCGCGGCCACCACGAGGGCGGCGGCCAGCAGGCCGAAGAGCGCGGTGACTTCGGTTTCCTTGCGTTCGACGACGAGCTTGCTTGACAGCGACTCGTACACCTTCACCAGGTCCTGCGCCGTGCCGGCGTAGAAATACTCAGCGCGCGTGAGCAGGGCCACCTGCTTGAGCGTCTCTTCGTCCAGACGCACGCGCATGCTCCAGCCCTCGAACCCGATGGTCTCGCCCGAGGTCGTGCCCACGCCCACGGTGAAGACGCGTACGCCCCGTTGCGAGGCCATCTTGGCGGCGTCCAGCGGATCAGGGCCGGTGGTGCGCTGGCCGTCGGTGAGCATGATGATGGCCGCGGAACCGTAGGAGCCGGGTTCCACCGGCTTGAACTCCTTCTTCGGCTTGGTCTCGCTCAGTGGCTTGGGCATCATGCGCTGGCCGGTGATCTGCGCGATCTCGATTTCGTCGTCCGGAAACAGCGTGGCCAGCGACAGCACGATGCCGCTGCCCGTGGCCGTGCCGCGCTGGAGCTGGAAGCGGTCGATCGCCGCGATGATGTCCTCTCGGCTGGTGGTGGGGGCCTGCACCACGGCCGCCGTGCCGGCAAAGGACACGATGCCCACCCGCACATCCCGCGGCAGGGCGTTCACGAAGGCCTTGGCGGCCTCCTGCGAGGCGACGATGCGGTTGGGCTTGACGTCGGTGGCGCGCATGGAACCTGAGACGTCCATCGCCAGCATGATGGTGCGCTCGGTCAGCGGCAGCGTCACCACCGCCAGCGGCCGTGCCGCCGCGAAGAGCAAGAGCGTCACGGCACCGAGCAGCAGGGCAGGCGGCACATGGCGGCGCCAGCCCGGGCCGCGGCCCAGTGCCTCGCGTGCCACCGAGATGCTGGCCAGGCGCACCGTCGAGCGTTTGCGACGTCCGAGCAGCCACAGGTACAGGCCGACCAGCGCCGGCACGGCGAGCAGGCTCCACAACAGGTTCGGCCACTGAAAGCTCATGGGCGGCCCTCCTTCGAGGCGGTGGCGCGCTGGAAAGCGGCCGGAAAACGGTGGGCAGTCTTCAGGCGCGCGCGCTGGCGCCGCAGGTCGCACCAGCGCAGCAGCGATTGCAGCAGGTCGTCATCGGTGGCCAGCTCCAGCGTGTCGGCGCCGCTGCCGGCCAGTGCCTCGCGCAGCTGGGCCTCGCGCGCCAGGGCGATACGCTCGTAGCGTTGGCGGAAGGCGGGGTCGGTGCTGTCGACAAACAGCTGCTCACCGGTCTCGGCGTCCTCCAACGTCACCAGCCCCATCTCCGGCAGCGCGCCCTCCAGCGGGTCGAACAGCCGTACCGCGATGACCTCGTGGCGCTGGGCCAGGCGTGCAAGGGGTGCTTCCCAGCCGGGTGTGCTGATGAAGTCGGACACGACGAAGACCAGGCTGCGGCGCTTCAGCATGGGCGCCGCCGCGTGCAGGAGGTCGGCCAGGGCCGTGGCGGTGTGCCCGCCGACCGCCGGTGCCGAGGCCTGCCGCCAGGGCCAGCGGCGTCGCGTCGCCGCGGGAGCCTGCTGCGGCCGGGGCCGTGACATGCGCATGCGCTGCAGCAGATTCAGCACATGGGTGCGCGAGCTGCCCGGGGGCAGCACCGTGTCCACCCGCGAGCCATAGAGCATCGCCCCCACCCGGTTGCCGTGGCGGGTCAGGAGCCGCGCCAGCGCCGTGACGAAGCCAGCGGAGACTGCCAGCTTGGTGGTGTCGCCTGAGCCGAAGTCCACACTGCCCGAAAGGTCCAGCAGGAACCAGGCGGTGAGGTCGCGGTCTTCGGTGAACTGGCGCACATGGGGCACGTCCAGCCGGGCGGTGACGTTCCAGTCGATGTGCCGCACGTCGTCGTGCAACTGGTACTCGCGCAGGTCGGCCAGGTCCACCCCGTTGCCGCGCCGCAGGGTGCGGAAGTCACCCTGCAGCAGGCCGTCCAGGCGCTTGAGCACGGTCCACTCCAGGCGGCGCAGCAGGGCCTCGGCCGAGGTGTCGCCCGCTGTGCCCGGTGACGCGGCCGGCGTGTGTGGGGAGGGGCGGGGGGCGACCTCGGCCATGACAGTTTCAGGCGGCCGCGCTCTCGGTGGGGGCCTCGCCCTCCACATGCTGCAGGGGCTTGTCCGGTACCGGCACCTTGGCCATCACGGCGCGGATGAGGTCGTCGGCGCTGCGGCCCTCGGCCAGGGCCTCGTAGCTCAACACCAGGCGGTGGCGCATCACGTCGGGCACCAGGTCGCTCACGTCCTCGGGCAGCACGTAGCGTCTTCCACGCATCATCGCCAGGGCCTTGCTACCCTCGATCATGGAGATGGTGGCACGCGGGCTGGCACCGTAGGTGATCAGTGGCTTGAGTTCGGGCAGCTCATAGCGCGCCGGGTCGCGCGTGGCGCTCACCAGACGCACCGCGTAGGACACGATGGAAGGGTCGACATAGACCGCGCGGCATTCGCGCTGCAGCGCAGCCAGTGCCGCCGTGTCGGCCACCGCCTGCACCTCCACCGCCGGGCCGGTGACGCGCTGGGCGATCACGAACTCCTCTTCCTCGGTGGGGTAGTCCACCAGCACCTTCATCATGAAGCGGTCCACCTGTGCTTCGGGCAGCGGGTAGGTGCCCTCGGTCTCGATGGGGTTCTGCGTGGCCATCACCACGAAGGGCTCTGGAACGCGGTGGCTCTGGCCTGCGATCGTGACCTGCCGCTCCTGCATCACCTCCAGCAGGGCGCTCTGCACCTTGGCCGGCGCCCGGTTGATCTCGTCGGCCAGCAGCAGGTTGGCGAACACGGGGCCGAGCGCGGTGCCGAACTCGCCTGACTTCTGGTTGTAGACGCGCGTGCCGATCAGGTCGGCCGGCACCAGGTCGGGCGTGAACTGGATGCGCCCGAAGCTGCCGCGCACGGTGCGGGCCAGCGTCTTGATGGTCAGCGTCTTGGCCAGGCCGGGCACCCCTTCGACCAGCAGGTGGCCTTGCGCCAGCATTGCGATGAGCACCCGCTCGAGGAATCGGTCTTGCCCGACGACGACGCGCTTGACCTCGTAGAGGATGCGCTCCATCAGCGCGGCGGGGGCGTCGGGAGAGCTGGACGGAGACATGGGGACGATCCTTCACAGGGGCTGATTCGGGAGTGCGGGTGGCTGGGGTGTCTGCGCGCTCAGAACGGCGGCATGCCCACGGCGCTGGCGGCGTTCTCGATGGGCACGGCGAAGCCGATGCCGATGAAGGTCCGCGCCTCGGTCGGGTTGAGGATGGCGGTGACGATGCCCACCACATGGCCGTCCATCGTGACCAGGGGCCCGCCGGAGTTGCCGGGGTTGGCTGCGGCGTCGAACTGGATCAGGTTGGTCAGCATCTTCTTGCCCTCCGGGTCGCGGAACTCGCGCCGCAGGCCGGACACCACCCCCGCGCTGGTGCTGGGCCCGATGCCGAAGGGGTGACCCACGGCCACCACCTGGTCGCCCGGGCGCAGGTCGGAGGTGGAGCGCATGGTGGCCGCCTCCAGGTCGTCGGGCAGCGAGGTGGCCTTGAGCACGGCCAGGTCGTTCTCGGGCTGGATGTTGATCAGCTGCGCGTCAGATTCGTGCCCGTTGTGAAAGCGCACCTTGATGCGCCGCGCCCCTTGCACCACGTGCAGATTGGTCAGGATGGTGCCGTTGTCCAGGATCACCACGCCCGTACCCAGGCTGCGGTCCAACGCCTTCTTCTCGGCGTTCATCTGGACGTTGTCCTCGCCGTCGTCCTTCTCGTCCATCAGCCCGATGACGCGCACCACCGAGGGGGCGATGGCCTCGGCCGCTTTGGCGTAGGGCGAAGGCAGGGGCTCCTTCTCGAGCGCGTGGCGCACGGCCGCGTCGATGTCGTCCTGGGTCAGGGCGCGGGGCCGTTGCGTCAGCCCAAGCGCCAGCAGCATCGCGGCGCAGGCCAGCACAGCTCCCGCCAGCGCCCACAGCGGGGCAGGGTGCCGGGCGGCCCAGCGTTGAAGGGTCGCCACACGGCCAGGGCGCGCGGGAAGGGTTGCGCCAGCGGGCTTGGGGGTGGCCGCGGGAGCGGTGCCTGGCACCCCCGCGCCCGCCCGCTGGGCTGGGGCATCGGCTGGCCCTGTTGGGCTTGCGCTGCCCAGGCCGCCGCCCACTGCAGCGGCGCGGCGAGCGGCACGGGGAGATGCACTGAAGAGCGGTGTCCTGCGTTTCAATGGCGCGGCCTGCAATCGTGACGGAGCACGGTAACACGGGCGCCGCGAACGTGCACCAAAGTACGTGCACCACGGACCGTGCATCATGGCGGGCATGTGGATGGATACGCACTGCCACCTGGATGCGCCCGAGTTTGACGCCGACCGCGATGCGGTGGTTGAACGCGCGCGCGCCGTGCAGGTGTCCATGCTGGTGCTGCCGGCCGTGGAGGCTGCGCACTTCGAGCGGGTGCGGGCCTTGGCACACCGCCATGGTCTGGCCTATGCGCTGGGCATTCACCCCCTCTACACCGACCGCGCGGCCGACACCGACCTGGAGCTCCTGGCCCAGGCCCTGAAGGACCATGCCGACGACCCCCGTCTGGTGGCGGTGGGCGAGATCGGTCTGGACCACTTCGTTCCGGGGCTGAACCGCCAGCGGCAGCAAGCCTTCTACCTGGCGCAGCTGAAGTTGG
>CAISJH010000462.1 GCA_903885585.1 uncultured beta proteobacterium | reverse complement strand
TTCATCCCCGGCTCGCACAAGCGCGGCGTGGTGGACGCCAAGCACGACCTCACCACCACCAGCTATCCGCTGTGGACCGTCAGCAACGGCCTGATCTCGGAGCTGGTGGAGCGCGGCGGAGGCAAGAACGGCGGCATCGTCAGCCCCACCGGGCCGGCGGGCTCGATGATCCTGTTCCACGGCTGCCTGGTGCACGCCTCCACCAGCAACCTCTCACCCTGGAACCGCGTCAGCGTCTACCTGAGCCTGTGCGCGGTGTCCAATCACATCCGCCGCTTCAAGCGCCCCGAGTACATCGCCCACCGCGACTTCACGCCCATCACCAGCCTGCCCGACGACTGCCTGCTCAAGGACTACCCGGTGGACCTGCCGTGGAAGGATGGCGTGCCGGCCAGCGCCCTGCAGACCTCGCCCGAGCCGGTGGACTTCAGCGTCCGGCAGGCGGCTTGAAGCCTGAGGAAGACGTGATGCGAAACCCCCATGGCCTGCAGCGTGACCTGCACGGTGCCCTGTTGCGGACCGGAGCCGCCGTCACGCTGGCGGTGGCTGCCGCCAGCCTCTGCGCGCCCGCCCAAGCCCGAGTGACCCGCATCGTCATCGACGAGCGCGCTCCCGTGACCGGAAGCGCCTCCGGACCGGCCTACGAACAGATCGCCGGGCGCGCCTTTGGCGACCTGGACCCGGCCCTGCCCGGCAATGCGCTGATCCAGGACATCGGACTGGCCAAGGAGGCCGACGGCAAGGTGCGCTACGTTGCGAGCTTCGTCATCACGCGTCCGGTGGACCCCAAGGCAGGCAGCGGCCTGATGTGGCACGACGTGCCCAACCGCGGGCGCCCCATCGGCATTGCAGCGCAGGAGCGGGCCAGCGGCGACGTGCACCTGGCCAGCGCCTGGCAGGGCGACAACGCGGGGGCCACGGCCGTGCGCGCCACGATGTCCGCAGCCGGCACCCACTGGCTGCAGTTGCCGGTGGCGCGCGGCCCGGGCGGAGAGCGCATCACCGGCCTGGTGTTCGGTCGCATCGTCAACCGCAGCGGCGCCGCCTCTCAAGCCCTGCTGGTACAGACCAACCCGGTGCCCTACAAACCGCTGAGCCTGGACACCAGGCAGGCCACGCTGGTGTCGCGCGGCGCAGAGTTGCAAGACGGCACGGTGATCGACGAGCGGCCCGTCCCGCCCGAGGCCTGGGCCTGGGCGCGCTGCGATGCCGCCAACCCCTTCCCCGGCACGCCCGACCCGACCCAGATCTGCCTCAAGGACGGCTTCGACGCCAAGCGCCTGTACCAGGTGGTGTTCACCGCGGCCGACCCCTATGTGCTGGGCATCGGCTTTGCCGCCTGGCGTGATGTGGGCCACTTCTTCAAGACGGCGCAGGCCGACGACGCGGGCACGGCCAACCCGCTGGCGGGCATGGTCACGCACAGCATCGGACGTGGCGTCTCCCAGTCGGGCAACTACCTACGGGGCTGGCTGCACCTGGGCTTCAACCAGGCGGAAACGGGCAGCATGGTGCATGACGGCCTGTGGCCCATCATCGCGGGCCGGCGCATCGCGCTGAACTTCCGCTGGGCGCAGCCCGACGGGGTGCTGGAGCTCTATCAGGCCGGCAGCGAAGGCCCGCAGTGGTGGCTCCCCCACCCGGACCCCGTGCGCGACCTGCCGTCGGCCGGCATCCTGGGCCGCTGCATGGCCACCAAGACCTGCCCCAAGGTGGTGGAGCACTTCGGCTCGGCCGAGGTCTGGGCACTGAAACTCACGCCCGAGTGGGTGGGCACGGACGCGAAGGCGGACCTGCCCCTGCCGGACAACGTGCGGCGTTACTACATCGCCAGCTCCAACCACGGCGGAGGTGCCGGCGGTTTCGACACCAGTCTGCCGGGTGTTGCGCTGCCCAAGAGCGGGCCGATGTGCCCGGGCAACAACTTCGGCACCGGCATGCTGCCGGCCAACCCGGTGCCGCACGCCCAGACCGTGAACGCGATCCGCCACCACTTCCGCCAGTGGGTGGTGAAGGGGACTCCACCGCCGGCCAGTCGCTACCCCACGCTGGCGGCGGGCCAATTGGGTGAGGCCCACAAGAAGGGCATCGGGTTCCCAACGCTGCCAGGGCTGCGGCCCACGATTCCGGAGGCCGACTTCATCATGCCGGTGCACGACCTCGACTGGGGCCCCGGCTTCAATGCCGTGGACGGCTCGGGTGTGCCGTCGCTGGCGCCCCCGCGCATCCGCCAGGTGCTGAAGATGCTGGCACCGAAGGTGGATG
>CAISJH010000461.1 GCA_903885585.1 uncultured beta proteobacterium | reverse complement strand
GTACACCGGTTCGGCGGGTTGGATGCACCGGGCGGCGGTCGAGTCCCTCTTCGGCTTGCAACTGGGCCCCGACACGCTGTCCCTCGCACCCGGCCTGCCGCCGCACTGGCCGCGCGCCGAACTCACGCTGCGCCGCGATGGCCGCACCTTGCGCTTCCTGCTGCTGCGATGCGACCCGGCCCAGGCGTTGGCGCAAGCCGCACCCTGGCGGGCCCCAGAATCCCCGACGCTGCTGCTGCCCGGGGCCGCGCTGCCGTGGCGCGCGCTGGCGAGCGACGGCTGCTTCGTCGTGCCGCTGTCGGCCCCTTCGAATCTGCGGTCGCCGTCACCCGTTTCGGGACCACCTCTGCCTTGAGACCATGGCCGCAAACTTCCGTACTCGTTATCGAACTTTGCGCTGCGCAGGCCTGTCCCGAGTTGGCACAGAGCTATGAGCAATGGGCGCGCGCGGCTGCCCTCCACCTGCGCGGCTTAGCCAGTTCGGTAACCCAGCAAGCATCGGCTCAGGGGGTTCGCTTGAGACCGCAGTCCGGGCTCAGAGAGCTTTCTTCCAGCCTTCGGCCAAAGCCTCCCACCCCTTGTGCCCCAACCGCTCCATCGTCGCCATGTTGGCTTCGTAGATCGTCTCGGCTTCCGGAAACGAAGCAACGGCTCGGTCGATGCTGTCCTCGCGGATCAGGTGCAGCGTCGGGTGGGGTGAGCGGTTGGTGGCGTTGGTGATGTCGTCGGCCGCCGTGCCTTCGAAGCGGTAGTCGGGGTGGAAGCTGGCCACCTGGATCACGCCTTCCAGCCCCAGGTCGGCCACGGTGTCTTCGGCCACGCCAATGAAGTCGTTGAAGTCGGCAAAGTCGGTGAAGACCTGAGGGTGCACCAGCAGCGTGGTCTCCAGGCGCTCGGGCGGGGCCTTGGCCAGGCGCTGCAGCTCGTTCATCAGGTCCGTCAGCAGGCCAGCGGGGTCGCTCGCCTCGCTCTGCACGTAGCGCACCAGGCCCTTGACCTGGGGCGCCTTGGCAAAGGGGCACAGGTTCAGGCCGATGACGGCGCGCTCCACCCAGGCGCGGGTCTGGGTCAGGGCGGGAGAGTCGGTGAGCATGGGCGGGGTCCGTCGGGAGGTGGCCTCAGTGTCCCCCAGAGTCTCGACGGCCCGCGGCGGCCGCCACAATCCTGCGGATGACCGACCCCTACCCCCAGCGCATCGTCTGCCTCACCGAGGAGACCACCGAGTGGCTGTACCTGCTGGGGCAGGAGCAGCGCATCGTGGGCATCAGCGGCTACACGGTGCGTCCGCCGCGTGCGCGCCAAGAAAAGCCGCGCATCAGCTCGTTCCTGGACGGCAAGATCGACCGCATCGTGGCGCTGGAGCCCGATCTGGTGATCGGCTTTTCCGACATGCAGGCGGCGCTGGCCGACAAGCTCATCCGCGCCGGGCTGAACGTGCTGGTGACCAACCAGCGCAGCGTGGCGCAGATTTTCCAGACGCTGCGCCTGGTGGCGGGGCTGGTGGGCGCGCAGGCGCGTGCCGAGGCCTGGATCGCGCAGCGCCAGGCACGCCATGCGCAGATCGCCCAGGCGGCGAGTACCTGGCCGCGCCGGCCGCGCGTGTACTTCGAGGAGTGGGACGAGCCGATGATCAGCGCCATCCGCTGGGTGTCGGAGCTGGTCACGGTGGCGGGCGGGGACGACGTGTTCCCCGAGCTCGCCGTGCAATCCATGGGCCGGGACCGCGTGATCGCTGACCCGCTGGAACCCGCCCGCCGCGCGCCCGACCTCATCATCGGCTCCTGGTGCGGCAAGAAGTTCCGCCCTGAAAAGGTGGCGGCGCGTACAGGCTGGGCCGAGGTGCCCGCGGTGCGCCACGGTGAGCTGCACGAGATCAAGTCCTGCGACATCTTGCAGCCCGGCCCGGCGGCGCTGACCGACGGGCTGGAGAAGCTGCATGCGACCTGCGCGCGCTGGGCGGCGGGGCAGCAGGCGGACGGCCAGCGCTCCTGACCACAAGCGCCTGGGATGGCGTTCCAAGCCGGCAGGGCCTACCGCTCCAGGGCGGGCTTCAATCCGCCTTGATGTCGTTGTCCTTCACCACCTTGGCCCAGGTGTCGATCTGGGCGTCAATGAAGGCGCGGGCGGCTTCGGGGCTGTCGGTGCGCACATCGATGCCCTGACCGGCCAGCTTGGCCGCCACCTCGGGCGACTTCAGCACGGTGTTGATCGCCGCGTTCATCTGGCGCACCACCTCGGGCGGGGTCTTGGCCGGGGCCAGCACGGCCCACCAGGCCGGGGCGTCGAAGCCGGCAAAGCCGCTCTCGGCCACGGTCGGTACGTCAGGCAGGTTGCCCGAGCGGCGGCTGGTGGTGACGGCCAGGGCGCGCAGGCGCTTGCTGTCCAGGTGCGGCTTGGTCAGGAACACCGAGCCGATGGACAGCGGCACATGGCCGGCCAGCGCGTCGTTCATCAAGGGGCCGCCACCCCGATAGGGCACGTGCACGAGGTTGAGCTTGTTGCCGCGCGCCAGCAGCGCCACCGCCAGGTGGCCCAGGCTGCCGGAGCCGATGCTGCCGTAGCTCACGCCCTTGGCAGTGCGGCCGGCGGCCACCACGTCGGCAAAGGTCTTGTAGGGCGAATCGGCCTGCGTGGCCAGCACCATGGCGCCGGTGCCCACCAGCGCCACGGGGGCCAGGTCACGCCGGGTGTCGAAGGGCAGGGACGGGATCAGCGACGGGTTGACGCCGTGGGTGTCGAAGACCACCGCAAAGGTGTAGCCGTCGGCCGGTGCATTGACCACGGCAGCCGTGCCGATGGAGCCGGAGGCGCCGCCCTTGTTTTCCACTACCACGGTCTGGCCGAGTTGCTGTTGCAGCGGGCCTTGCAGGATGCGCGCGACCTGGTCGACCGAGCCGCCGGGCGGGAACACGGCCACCAGTTTGATGGGCTGGGCCTTGGGCCAGGCCTGGGCGAGGGCGGATGCGGACCAGCCCAGGGTCAGGGTGGTGGCCAGCGTGGCCGCGACGGCCAGGCGGCGTGTGAGGGTCGGGTGCGGCATGGCGCGGGGGCTCCGTGGTGGGGAAGGAGCGCGCAGTGTGTCGCAGCCGGGATGTCCCAGCGCGGCAGTGGACCGCTCAGGGCTTGTGAAGTGTTTCCGCGTGCCCGAGCGGCGCGCTTTGGGGTGTACGAGTGGGTGTGCCGGGATGCTTCGCGGCCCTCAGGGCCGTGGCCGTGCGGGGCCGCGCTCCTGGCGTGCCAATGCCAGCTGAGCGTCCAGTTCGGCCTCGGTGATGCGCTTGAGCACACAGAAGTTGGACTTGGTCAGCGAACTGGCCTCGTAGGTGCGCAGCAGCAGCGCACGTTCGCGGCGGGCCGGGTCTTCGGGCAAGGCCGCGTGCGCCTGGGCTTCAGGCAGAGGCCGTGGGCGCGTTGCGTCGCGTGGCGCTTCAAACCGCGTTTCCCGGTGAGTTTCCTGGCGAGTGTTCTGACGCGGGGGCCGTCCATCGCGGTGAGGCGCGCTGGCCTGGTCGGCGCCGTGACGGCGGGGCCGGTCGGCGGCGGGGCCAGCGGGCCTTGAAGGCCGGGGTTCACGGGGCTCGCCGAGGACATGGGGCTCACGGCCGCCCTGCGCCTCGTGGAATTGTTGCGGACCCCGGGGCGGCCGCCTGCCAGGGCTGCCTGTTCCGTCGCGATGCCCTCGGTCGCGTCTGGGCTGGGCATGGGGCCTGGCTGCGTCGGGCTGCTGGACGGGAGGGATGCCGGGCTGCATCCCAGGCTCCGGGGCTCCTGTCAGGTCGTTGGCCGTTGTCGTGCCTTCACCGGGCGTGCCGCCGCCAGCCGGGCTGCGGTGCGGGCGCGGTCCGCGGGGTTCGCGTGGGTTGCGGGTCTGGCCCTCCGCGGCCCGGCGTGCGGCCACGATGGCCCGGCGCCGCTCCACCTCCTCGCGCGCGGCCAGGCGGTGCTCCTCGGCAATCTCGCCCGTGGGCTCCCCGTCCAGGTCGAAGCGGCTGGGTGCGGCCACCAGCGCCTTGAGGTAAGGCGTGCTGGTGGTGTGCCGGTGCAGCACGATGGACAAGGCCTTGCGCGTGAACAGGCCCGGCGCGCGCTGCTGGATGTCGGCCTGGATGCGCAGCTTGATGGGCTTGGGCGGGCCCTGCGTGCCGAACAGGGCCGGGAACAGCTCCGCCAGACGGGCAGCGCATTGCGCCGGAGACAGTTCGGTCTTCGCGGGGGCCGCTGTCGTGGCCTCTTCGGCGCCTGGGGCTGCGGGCTCGGGGGTTGCTTCGACAACGCCCTCAGCCTCCGGTGCAGAGGCCGTCTCTGGCGAGGCCGGTGCCGGGGCGGTCACGTCGCCCGCTTCGGCTGGGGCTGCATCGTGATCTTCAATCACGGGAGCGGTGACTTCCTGGGGCATCTCGGCAGGGTCCGCCGGGGCAGCCGGTGCGGAATCGTTCTCTGTGGACATCGGCTCGCGTTGCCTTCTCAGTGTCGGGTGTCGTGGTGCAGGTGCAAGGGGCGAGATTGTCGCCTTGTCCGCAGGCCTCGTGGTGGGGCCGTGCGCGGGGTCTTCCCCATGCCGCCTGACCGCGCAGCGACACACGCATTACCCTTGGCATCTGGACTTGCTTCACGGCGCACGCCGACATGGTCATGACCGACACCTCACGCATTGCTGTGCTCACCGCCGCGGGCAGCGGCTTGGGCGAAGCCGCGGCGCGTCAACTGGCCGCCGATGGCTGGCAGGTGGCCATCCTCTCGTCGTCCGGCCGGGGCGCCGCCCTGGCCGAGGAACTGGGCGGCCTGGGCGTCACCGGCTCCAACCTGCGCACCGAAGACCTGCAGCGCCTGGTGG
>CAISJH010000460.1 GCA_903885585.1 uncultured beta proteobacterium | reverse complement strand
GTTCGGCAGTGCGCCGGCGCGGCGGCGATTCGGGCAAGCTCTGGAAGCGAATCCCCCATCCGCTGGCCAGCAGCACGCCCGCCTGGTCTCGGATTTCGAGGTCGGCTTCCCGCGGGCTCGCGTCGCGTTCATCGCTCACCGCGCCCTGCGTCATCGGGGCTGACCGGCGCAACTGCAGCGAGACCTTGACCACATCGGTCAACGGCGCTCGCTGGCACCACGACCCGATGGCGGTGGGCACCATGGCGGACTCATCCTGCCCCGGCTCAAGCAAGCCGAAGACGCCGTGCACGGCAGCGTCCAGCATCGCCGGCGCCCAAGCCGTCGGGTCGGCCGACGTTCCAGCCTGGTCGGGTGAGGCCACAAGCTCCATCTCCAGGCCGTCTGCGTGGCGGTTCAGGGCCACGATGCGACGCATGCGCGCGCCGTAGGTCATGCCGCGCGCGTCCAGCTGCTGATACAGCGCCGCAACATCCAGTGCCTGGGCAGCTGTTGGCGATGAGCGGCCATCAAGCCCATCGACCTCCGCCAGCCCCGCGCCGCCCTCGCCCAGGTTCGGACGCCGCAGGCGTGCCGTGGCGTGCAGGCGCCACGCACCGTCGTCGTCCTCACCGGCGTGGCTGTGGAAACGCAAGGTCTCGCCATCGACCGACGTCACCAGATGCCGGGCCTGGCCATCACGCAGCACCAGCATCTCCAGCAGGCGCACATCCTCGAGCGCAGTGCCTTGCGCGAAACCAAGTGCCTCGAGCGCCGCCGTGCCCGCGCACAGGTACCCCACCGCCGGAAAGACCTGCTGACCGCCGATGACGTGATCCGCAAGCCATGGAAAGTACTGGGCGTTGAGTTCCACCTCCCAGGCGGGCCAGGGCGTGGCCAGACGCCTTTGCAGCCACGCGCTCGCCTGCCGGCCAAGCCGGTTCTCGCGCGAGCGGCGTGTTTCGCTCCAGTGAGGCTGCCGCTGCCACGGGTAGGCCGGCAGGTGAATGGTGCGGCCTGCCGGCCCGACGGTGGCCCAGTTCAACTTGTGCCCGCGCACATGCAGCGCCGCCGCGGCAACCAGCATGTCGGCAGCTTCGTCGGATTCCCGCTGGAGGGTGGCGCAGGCCCAGCCGCGCCGCTGACGCACCTGGATCTCCCGCAAGGATGACAGCAGCACCGGATGCGGGCCGATCTCCACGAAGGACTCCCAGCCGTCGCGCAGCATCTGCTCGATAGTGTCCTGGAACCGCACCGGATCGCGGACGTTGCGCCACCAGTAGGCTGCATCCGCCGGGCGATCGGTGACACCCCCCAGCGCCGTGGAGTACCAGGGGGTGTGCGGCGTGGCGGGCTGAAGGGTGCCGAGACCTTGCCGCAGGGGCTCGCCAATGGCTTCCATCGCAGGGCTGTGGTATGCGATCTCGACCTGCAGCGTGCGGTTGAAGACTTCGAAAGCGTCCAGTTCACGGGTGAGCTCGTGCAAGGCCACGGTCGGCCCGGCCAGCGTGACCGCGCGCGGACCGTTGACCGCGGCAATCACCACCGAGGAATGTTCACCCAGCAGCTTGCGGGCGCCGGCCTCGCCCAAACCCACAGCCAGCATGCCGCCGCCCTGCGCTGCCAGCCTCTGCTGCCAACGGCTGCGCTGCCAGGCCACCGTGACGGCATCGTCCAGGCTCAGCGCGCCGGCGCACCAGGCCGCAGCGACTTCACCGATGCTGTGCCCGACCACAGCGCCCGGGCGTACACCCCAGTAGCCCAGCAAGCGCACCAGCCCCACCTGAAGCGCCAAGTTGGCCGGTTGCGCCACCTGCGTATGGGAGACCTGGCTGGTGGCCGGGTCGCTGCCCAGGGCTTCCATGAAAGACCAACCAGCACGGGCGCGGAACAGCTCGTCCACCTCATGCACCGCGTCCCTGAACACCGGCTGTACAGCAGCGAGCTGCCGCCCCATCGCCCACCACTGCGGCCCCATGCCGCTGAAGACGAAGACCGGCGCAGATGACCGCTCCTGCGCCTGACCCACCACCACACGCTGGGCGGGGGTGCTGTCAGCGCACGCGAAGGCTTCCAGCGCGCTGACCAGCTCAGCGCGGCTGCCCCCTACTGCCGCCGCCCGCCATGCCAGGTGGGTGCGGCGGCGGGCAGCGCTGTGCAGCATGTCCTCCAGGCGGACATGTCGGTCCTGCAGACGGTGCGCGAACTGCCCGGCCACAGCCTGCAGCGCGCGCTCATCACAGGCCGAGATCGGCAGCAACCATGGTCCGCTTGAAGACTGGGCAGGGTCCTCGGCAGCTGCAGACGCCTCCTCTACCAAGGCGTGGGCGTTGGTGCCGCCGTAGCCGAAGGCGTTCACGGCCGCTAGCAGCGGCCCCTGACCCGACAAGCTCTGCGGTGAGGTGGGCAGCTTCAGCGCTGGCAGGTGTTGCGCATCGATGCGTGGGTTGATCTCCTCCAGGTGCAGGTTGGCCGGCGCACAGCGGTGTTGCAGGACCAGCACCGTCTTGATCAGCCCGGCCACCCCGGCAGCGGCCTCCAGATGGCCGATGCGGGTCTTCAGCGCGCCCACCACGCAGGGCGGCCCCTCGCGGCCAGGCGCCAGCACTTCGCCCAGGGTTTCCAGTTCGGCCTTGTCGCCAACCTGTGTGCCGGTGCCGTGGGCCTCGACGTAGGCGATGTGGGCCGGTGAGACACCGGCGCCGTCATAAATCTTGCGTATCAGATCGGCCTGCGCGGCCGGGTTGGGCAAGGTGATGCCGGCCGTGCGGCCATCCTGGTTGACACCACTGGCCCGGATCACCGCCAGCACCGGGTCACCGTCAGCACGGGCCATGGCCAGTGGCTTGAGCACCACCACCCCAGCACCTTCCCCCCGTGCATAGCCGGAAGCAGCCGCGTCGAAGGCCCGTGACTGGCCATGGTCGGAAAGAAATCGCCCGCGGCTCATGGCCAGGAAGTAGTCGGGCATCAACATCGCGTTGACACCGCCGGCCAGGGCCAGACTGCACTCACCGCTGCGCAGGCTCTGGCAGGCCAGATGAACCGCCACCAGCGAGGAAGAGCACGCGGTGTCCACGGCCAGACTCGGGCCGCACCAGTCGAAGGTGTAGGAGAGGCGGTTGGCCAGCATCGTCATCGTCGCGCTGCTGGCGCTGTGCTGATCGATCAGTTCGCGGTTGAGGGCATTGAGCCGCATCAACTGCATGTCCACGCAGAAGCCCCCCACGAAGACGCCCGTGGGAGAGCCCTTCAGCGCATCACGATCCAGCCCGGCATCGTCAAGCGCCTCCCAGGCCACCTCCAGCATCAGGCGCTGCTGCGGGTCCAGGCCCTCGGCTTCCCTGGGCGAGATGCCGAAGGGCAGCGGGTCGAACAGGTCCAGCCGCTGGTCGATGAAGCCGCCGCGCGCCACGCGAGTCTTGCCCACCCGGTCGCCGTCCGGATGCAGGAACCGCCGCGGGTCCCAGCGGTCAGGCGGAATGTCACCCAGCGCATCCGCGCCAGACATCAGCAAGTTCCAGAACGCCTTGGGATCGTTCGCTCCGCCCGGGAAGCGGCACCCCATCCCGATGATGGCAATGGGCAGGCCGACAGCCGCTGCATGCATCAGAGATCGATACCGCTGGCTTCGGCCTCAGCCTCCTGCTCAACCCGTTGCAGATTGGCTTGGCGGAAGGCCAGGGTAGGCTCCTCGGCGCAGGCGGGAAGCGCCAAGGCCAGGTACTGGGCACCCTCATGCAGCACGAGACGGTGGCTCGCAAACTCCGCCAGTACCTGTTCGACATAGGCCAAAGGTTCGCCCACCTGCTCAGCCACGCTCGCCGCACCCGTGGGGTCGTCCAGCACCCGGTAGATTGCCGCCTCCCGCTCGTCGAGCTTCCAGATGCGCTGTCGCCCGCTTCGGGTGTCTGACAACTCCATCGGCCCCGAGGCCGCGTCATCCAGTTGGCGAAGGTGCGGCAAGGTCTCCCGGTTGGTCCAGATCTCCAGCCACTGCCAGATGCGGCTGGACAAGCGCTCGTAGTGCGACGGCGGCAGCACATCGTTCCAGTCAGCCTCGAAGTAGTAGGCCACGGCCGAGGTGTTGACCTTGTCAGCCGGAAAGATGCTGTCGTACCAACTCTGCGGCTTGACATTGCGCGTGAAGCGGTCGCCCTCCGAGTGGTAAGGGCTGAAGCGGTGCAGCTCGATCATGCGCGGACCGCCAAATGGCGGCCACAGGTGCACCAGCGAAGGCACCATGTCGGCCATGGCGTCGTAGTCCTCGGCCTTCTCGCCAGGTACCCGCATCAGCACGCTCCAGCCCGGGATGATCCCGTACTCGCGGAACAGCCGCATGGCATGCACATTAAGGATGGCCGAGACCCCCTTGCGCAGGCACTCCAGGATGTGGGAGGAGAGGCTTTCCACGCCTGGCACCGATGAGCGCACCCCCGCCTCAGCCAGGCGCTTGACGCGCTCGCGCGTCATGTTCGGCTTGAGTTCGAAGAACAGGTGGATGTCCTTGGCGATCGGGTCCTGCGCCAGTTCGGGCAGGAAATCGTTGTAGTAGTGGTGGGGCATGATGTTGTCGGTGGCCATGTACCGGCGCGTCGGGTAGCGCTGGTACAGCTCACGCAACTGCTCGATGCTGCGCTGCGCGCTCTTGGAGCGGTAACTCATGCCATCAGCGTTCAAGCCGCAGAAGGTGCAGTGCTTCTTCTGGCCCCACCAGCAACCGCGCGAGCTTTCATAGGGAATGAAGATCCGCTCCCTTACGGGCTCGTTGGCCAGCATGCCGTGGCGTTCGGCCAGGGCGAAGTACTCGGCGTAATCTGGCGTGGGCAGGCCCTCCAGTATCTGGCTGCTGGCCGGCTGGTGCGGGAAGCCCTTGTGGATCCTGCCTGCCGCGTCGCGCCATAGGATGCCCTGCAAGCCCATGGCCGAGCGCCCTTCGATCAGCCGCTTGAACAGCGGGATGATGACGTCGTCAGCCTCACCTACCGACACCGCATCGATCCAGGGCATCACGCGGATCAGCTCCTCGCCCATTTCGCCGTGGAACGAGGCACCGCCGAAGGCGATCGGCAGCGTGGGCGCACGCTGCTTGATCCGCCGGGCCAGCGCCGCCGAGGCCATGGT
>CAISJH010000459.1 GCA_903885585.1 uncultured beta proteobacterium | reverse complement strand
GTGCGCTCGGGGTCGCTGGAGGCGGCCAGTACGCTGGCCTCGTCGGCCAGCTTCAGCGATACCGGGTCGGTAATGCCCGGGCGCACTGAGAGCACGCGCTCACGCAGGTCGGCCGGGTACAGCGCCACATATTGCGGCACCTCGGGCCGCGGGCCCACCAGGCTCATGTCGCCGCAAAGCACGTCGATGAGCTGCGGCAGTTCATCGAGCTTGGTACGGCGCAGCCAGGCCCCTACACGGGTGATGCGCGGATCTTGCCCAATGGTGATGGCCGGGCCTTGCAAGGGCGCATCCACCACCATCGTGCGGAACTTGCGGATGAGAAACGGCCGCCCACCGCGGCCCACGCGCTCCTGGCGGAACAGCACCGGGCCGGCCGAGTCCCAGCGGATGGCCATGGCGATCAGCACAAAGCAGGGCGCCAACACCAGCAGCGCCACGGCGCTGAAAACCAGGTCAAAGATGCGTTTGGGCATGAACCAGTCAGCATACCGTGGCCAAACTGCAATCCAGTGAGCAACGCGTGGCTTCCCGGGATAATGCCAGTGAGCGTGTGGTGTGCTCTCTTTGCGTCCAAGTGGGCGTGAGGAGGTGCTCCGCAAGCTCTTAGGGAGCCGTCATGAATTCGCAGGTGACCACAGATCACCGCGGCCTATCACTACCGACGATGACCGCCCCGCATGACTTTGTCCGCTTTGATTCGCCCGTCCGTACGCACTTCCGTACCCCCTCTAGTCCACGATGGCCTGGCCATCCTTACCGCATGAACGCCTTTACCGATATCGCCCCCCCTCGACGTCCTTTCCGTGCCCGCCGCGAGCGTTGCGTGGCATTGGTGGATGCCAAGTACCTGGCCTGGCTGGCTGATCAGGACGACACGACCGGCCCGCGGCTCGACCGCATGCGGGCCTGCCTGGAGGCCGCGCTGGAGGCTCAAGGCCTGCCAGGAGAGATCTCGCGTGTGTACTGGTATGGCACCGAGCGGCCCGAGCGTGGCCTGCACGGCATCGTGCACCGCTGGGTGGCCCCGGAATCGGCGGACGCAGGGGCTTCGCTGACGCTCGCCATGGCACGCGACCTGATGGGCCTGGCCGAGTACCCGGGCTGCGACCGTGTGGTGCTGGTCACTGACGACGACCGCTTGCTGCCCGTGGTGGACGCCGTGCAGTTGCAAGGCATCACTGTGTGCCTGGTGGGCGACGAAGCCGCCGAAGATCTGGAGGCCTTGGCCAAATCCGATGCCGCCTGGTCGGCTCTGCTGAGGCAGGCTGATGACCGCTGCATCGTGCGCGGCCAGGACCTGGCGCGCGCCGTGTGGGGCGATGGCGTGGTGATGATCGAGCGCTCCGGCCCGCCGGCGGTACGCGATGATCGTGAACTGCGGGACACCCGTGAAGGCCGCGACTGGGGCTCTCGCACCGGCAACGGAGAACCCCGGATCGGTCGGCAGCGTCCGATGGGGCCGTCGCCCGAGGAACTGCAGTCCATGCGCGATGCGCTGCAGCCCATGGTCAGTACCTGGTGGGGCGACCTGCCGGTGGAGGACCGCCAGGAGCTGGAAGCCGAACTGCCCACCTCCCGCGGCCTGCCTCAGGAGGCCGACCGCCACCTGCTGCTGCGCCTGAGCCAGCAGCTCGGGCGCCCGCTGACGCCCGCAGAGAAGAAGCTGATGCGCGAGCTGGCGCGTGACACCGCGCTGGGACCACAGAGCGCGGCGGGTACGCCCTCAAGCAGCGGCGCACGCGAAGCTGCTGATGCAGAGGAAGCCACACCGAACGCGGTCTGAGCGGGGCTGAACCGGCCTGCGGGCCTTCGGGCCGGAGGTCCTCAGCTCGTGAACCGGCCCGTTGACTGGCCTGCGAGTTGGCCTGAACGGGTCCTGGATCGGTTTGATCGGGCCCGGGGCGGCCCGAAGCGGCCTACAGAGGCAACAGCGCAGCCTTCAACGCACCCGCCACCCGCTCGACATCGCTCTGCGTCATGCGGGTATACAGCGGCAGGCTGAGCATGCGCTCATAGGCCCGCTGGCTGTTCGGAAACTGCCCCGGGCGCAGGCCGTAGCGGTCGCGCCAGTAGGGCTGCTGGTGCAGCGGGATGTAGTGCACGCTGCAGCCTATGCCCTGGGCATACAGGGCCTCGATCAGGCGGTCACGCCCCAGGGGCGCCCCTTCGGCCAGCCGCACCACGTACAGGTGCCAGGCGTGCACATCGCCCGGCGCCGGGCCGGCTGGCAACTGCAGGGGCAGGCCCTGCAAGGCCTGCGCGTAGCAGGCGACGAGGTGCTCACGCTTGCGCTGAAAGTCGTTCGCCCGGCGCAACTGATGAATGCCCAGCGCGGCCGCAATGTCCGTCAGGTTGTACTTGAAGCCGGGCGCCACGATCTCGTAGTACCAGCTGGGCACCTGGGCGCTGAAGCGGTCGAAGGCGTCGCGGCTGATGCCGTGCAGGCGCATCACGCGCGCCCGGGCGGCGAGCGCCGCATCCCGCGTGACCAGCATGCCGCCTTCACCCGTGGTGATGGTCTTGTTGGCGTAGAAGCTGAAGACCGTGGCGTCACTGGCCAGCGTGCCCACCAGGGCGCCACCGCAGGTGGTGGGCAGCGCGTGGGCGGCGTCTTCCACCACCTTCAGGCCGTGGCGCTGCGCGATGGCCAGCAAGCGCGCCATGTCGGCCGCCCGCCCCGCAAAGTGCACCGGCACGATGGCCCGCGTGCGCGGGCCGATGGCGGCCTCCACCGCGGCGGGGTCGATGTTGAGCGTGACCGGGTCGCAGTCCACCAGCTTCACATCCGCGCCCAGGTAGCGCACCACCTCGGCCGTGGCAGTGAAGGTGTGGGTGGTGGTGATGACCTCGTCGCCCGGCCCAATGCCCAGGGCCTCCAGGGCCAGGTGCAGGCCGGCGGTGGCGGAGTTGACCGAGATGCACTGCAACGATGCATCGCCCAGGAAGGCCGCAAAGTCGGCCTCGAAGCGCTTGGCCTTGGGGCCCGTGGTCACCCAGCCCGACTTCAGCGTGTCCACCACCTCGGCGATCTCCTCGTCGCCGATTTCGGGCAAAGCGAAGGGAAGGAAGGGCAAGGTACCAGCAGGGGGTGGAGCGGAAGCGGACAAGAGGACTCTCGGTCAGGCAGTGGGCAGATCAGTCTGCAGACGCGATTCGACCACGACACGCGCCAGCCAGGCTTTAACCTCGGCGTCCGGGCGCGGCTGGGGGTCTTCGACCCAGGCCAGCAGCGCCCGTACCTCAGCGGCGGCCTGCGGCTCGTCGGCCAGGCGCGCCACCCGCAGGCGCGGCACCGCCGTCGGAACGGTGGTCTCGTTGTCGGCCAGCAGCTCCTCGTAGAGCTTCTCCCCGGGCCGCAGGCCGGAGAACTCGATGCCGATCTCGTCCTCGGTGTGGCCGGCCAGGCGGATGAGCTGGCGCGCCAGGTCCACGATGCGCACGGGCTCGCCCATGTCCAGCACCAGCACCTGACCAGACTCGCCGGTAGCCGCGGCCTGCAGCACCAGGCGCGCAGCCTCGGGGATGGTCATGAAGTAGCGAATGATCTCGGGGTGCGTCACCGTCACCGGGCCGCCGCGCGCAATCTGCTCCTTGAACTTGGGGATCACGCTGCCGCTGCTGCCCAGCACGTTGCCGAAGCGCACCGCCATGAAACGCGTGGCCGGATGCTGCGCGGCCAGCGTGCGCAGCGCCATCTCGGCCGCGCGCTTGGTGGCGCCCATCACGTTGGTGGGGTTCACCGCCTTGTCGGTGCTGATGAGGACGAAGCGCTCGGCGCCCGCCTGCGCCGCCGCCTGCGCCGCTCGCCAGGTGCCCAGCGTGTTGTTGCGCAGCGCCGCCCAGGCATTGCCCTGCTCCATCAGCGGCACATGCTTGTAAGCCGCGGCATGGAACACCACCTGCGGCCGCCAGCGCTGGCATACGCTGCCGATCTGCAGCGGGTCCTTCACGTCGGCCACCAGGCGTACCAGCTCCAGCGCCGGGAACTGCTCGGTCAGCTCCTGTTCGATGGTGTAGAGGTTGAATTCGCTCAGTTCCACCAGCACCAGCCGCGCCGGCCCCTGGCGGGCCACCTGGCGGCACAGCTCTGCGCCGATGCTGCCGCCCGCCCCGGTAATGAGCACCGTGCGCCCGCCCAGCACGCCCGCCAGACCGGCTTCGTCCAGCGCCACCGGGTCGCGGCCGAGCAGGTCTTCGGGCTCGATGTCGCGCACGCGGGAGACCTCGAGACCCGAGCGCAGCTCGTCGGCGCTGGGCACCGTCAGCACGTGCAGGCCGGTGCGCGCCGCTCGCTCCAGCAGCGCGCGCTTGGCCGCGCCCCGCAGCGAGGGCAGCGCCACCACCAGGTGGGTGGCGGCGTCGTGCAGCACAGGGTCGTCCATGCGGGACAGCGGGCCCATGACGGGCACGCCGGCGATGCGTGCGCCCTGCTTGGCGGGGTCGTCATCCAGCAGCGCCACCACCGTCCACCCTTGCTGGTGGATGCCGGCCAGCAGGCGGCGCGCAGCCTCGCCCGCGCCCAGCACCAGGGCGCGCCGGGCCGTGCCCTCGCCCCCACCGGTGATGCGCGAGCGCGCGTGCTCGTACAGCATGCGGTAGCCCACGCGCACCAGGCACACACCCATCAGCGCCACCACCGGGTGCAGCGCCAGCACGGCACGCGGCACCTTGCTCAGGCCCAGGCCCATCACCGCCACGGCCGCCAGTCCCCCCGCGGCGGCACAGGCCAGCGTCAGGCGGCGAATGTCACCAAACCCGGCAAAGCGCCACATGCCCTGGGGAACGCGGGCCAGCGCAAAGGCCGCGAGGTACGCCGCCACGATACCCAGCAGGACCCAGGCGTCGTAGGCCGGGCGGGCACTGAGCCAGCGGTCAAAACCCAGGCGGAAGAGGTAGGTGACGTTCCAGGCCAGGGCGATGACCACCCCGTCCACCAGCAGCGACAGCGGCTCACGGTGCGGCCGCAACCGGGCCAGGAAGCGGTCCAGCCGGTGCCAGGGCGTCTCGGGTCGGGCACCGTGGGGCGGGTGGGGGCTGCGGTCGGGAGACTTGGCCATCACTTCTGCACCCAGGCCAGCACATGGGTGCGCAGCCACGGCAAGGTGTTGAACAGGCTCCACAGCCCGGGGTGCACACGCGCCACGGCTCGGCCCAGGGGCGGGGCCAGGGTCAGGCGCTGCGCACGCACCTGGCCTTGCGGAAACAGTTGCCGGATGCGCGCCACCGGCACGCCCCGCACGTCCGGGTTGCGCGGGTTGTTCACCGTGAAGTCGTACCAGAGCACGCCCCCGCCGGGCTTCACGGCGCGCCAGACAACATCGGCGAGTTGCTGCTGGAAGGCGTCGTCCAGCAGCGAGGAGAACACCGTGGACAGCAGCACCACATCGGTCTGGCCCTCGGGCAGGGGCACTTGCGACGCATCCCCACCCCACAGCGTGACGGCCTGTGGCAGGCTGCGCCTGGCGGCCTCCAGGCGCTCGGGCAGCAGTTCCACGCCGCTCAGGTGCTCGGGCGCAAAGCCCAGGCGCAGCATGTCCAGCAGGTTGCCGCCGCTGCCGCAGCCCACCTCCAGCAGGCGCCGATCGGCCAGCGTGCGCCAGCCCAGGCCGGCGAACAGCCGCAGCGTGGCTCGCTGGCGCTCCTGCACGGTCAGCCAGACATCGGGCTGCAGCAGGCTGTAGCGCTCGGTCGCACCGCGGCGCGCGTAGCGCTCGGCCACGGCGGCGGGCTCGTGCGTCGGCTCAGCGGTGGCCGTGTCGGTGTCGGGGCGGGTCAGGGCGCCCCCTTCCCGGCGGGGATATGCGCCACCACCCTCGCCCGCCAATGGCAGGTCGGCGCGGGGAGCAAGCCTGGGTGGCAGGCCCAATTCACGCAGGACCCCCCACCGCCGCCAGGAACTGCCGCGCCAGCACCGGGTAGGCGTGGTGCTTCAGCACGTAGGCGCGCCCCCGCTCGCCGAACTGGCGGCGCTCGCGCGGGCTCATCGCCGCCAGCTGGCGCAGACCGCGGGCCACCGCCTCGGGCGACTCCGGGGCCACCGTCAAGCCGCAGCCGGACTCGGCCACGGGGTCGTTGCCCGCCTCCACCGAGTGCAGCACCGGCCGTGCCGCCATCATGTAGTCCATCAGCTTGTTGGGTGCGATGCCGAAGCGGTACAGCGGCTGGCGCTGCCAGCCCAGGTAGGCGATGTCGATGGCAGCCAGGAACGCAGGCACCTGGGCCTTGGGGATGGGCGGCAGCAGCGCCACCTGGGCCAGACCCTCGGTGCTGATGCGCGCGGCCAGGCGCTCGCGCTCGTGGCCATCGCCCACCATCACGAAGCGCAGCGGCCGGTCGGCCAGCAGGCGGGCGGCATCCAGCAGCACGTCCAGCGCGTTGGGCCGGCCCATGGAGCCGGCATAGCCCACGATCACCGCACCGGCGCGCCGCGCGGCGTCGATGGCCTGCTCCACATCCTGGCGCAGCGGCTGCGGTGGAGCCGACCACTCCTCGGGGCTGATGCCGTTGGGCACGATGGACAGCTTCTTCAAGTCCAGCCCGCGACGCGCCATGTGGGCATGCACCTTGGGCAGCATGGACACCACGGCGTCGCTATGACGGTAGGCGGCGTCTTCCGCCGACTGGCAGATCAGCGCGAAGGGGTGCCAGGACGACATGCCCGACAGCTCCACGGGCGACAGCGGCCACAGGTCGTGCACCTCGTGCACCAGCCGGGCCCCGGCCAACTGCGCGATGCGCCGTGCCACCCAGGTGTCCAGCGGGTAGGTGCTGGAGGAGATGACCACGTCCGGACGCAAGGAGGCGGCCATCTCCGGGGCCTGTGTCCAGAGCTGGCTCAGGAACGACAGCACGTTGCGCATGCGCGCCCAGCCGTTGCCGGTGTAGGCGGGGGTAGGCAGCCAGCGGTAGGCAATGCCATCCACCTGCTCCTGCACGACCGCCGGCTGCCGCGCTCGGTAGTGCGAGTAGGCGGCCGCAACGATCGTCACCTGATGTCCCAGGCGCACCCACTCCCGGGCCAGGTAGTACGGGCGGTACTCCATGCCGAGCGCCGGCGTGCCGGCGTAGTGGTTGATGAGCAAGATGTTCAAGGCAGATGGCGAGTGGCGTGGTTCAAGCGGCGGGCCCGGTCAGGGCGCGGTCACGGTCGCGATCGCGGTCGACTGAGGCAGCAGGCTGCGGTACAGCGCCAGCAGTTCGGCCTCGGCCCGCGGCCAATGGTAGTGGGCGTGGACGGCCTCGCGCCCGGCCCAGCCCATCGCCTGCGCTGCCGCAGGGGCGTCCAGCACCTGGCGGATGGCCTGGGCGATGGCGGCCGGATCGGACGGGTCCACGCACAGGCCGCAGGCGTGGCGCTGCACGATGTCGCGCCACAACGGGAAGTCCGAGGCGATCACCGGCAGGCTGGCCGACATGTACTCGAACATCTTGATGGGCATCGAGTCCAAGTAGCTGGGCAGCGGCAGCAAGGTGACCAGCCCGGCACGCGAGCGCGCCATCACCTCGCGCACGCCCTCCCGACCCAGCACGCCCAGGTAGTCCACCTGGGCCCAGCCGGGCTCGGCACGCAGGGCCGCCTCGGTGGCGGCGTCCTCGAAGCGGCCACACAACAGCAGTCGCACGCCCGGCAGCAGGGGCAGCGCCCGAACTATGCTGAAGGCCCCGCGGGTGAGAAAAATGCCGCCGACGTAGCAGACGGCGTTCTCGCGCGGGGGAGGGTCCGCAGCCAAGGCCGCGGGCGCCAGTTCGTCCAGGAACGGGAAGTTGCTGACGTTCACGCTGCGCCGCGCCACGGCTGCAAAGCGCTGGGTGATGTGCGGGGTGGCGCCCACCACGGCGGCCAGCTGGCGCACCCGGTGGTTCTCATAGACCTCGAAGGCCGCACTCAAGGGGCGCCGCGCCCAGGCAGGAATCCACTGCTTGGTGAGCAACTGGCGCGGTACATCCTCGTGCGCGTCGTAGACCACCGTCAGGCCCTCGCGCGCCAGCTTCGCACCCAGGGGCAGCAACTCGGGGTCGTGCAGGTGCACCAGCGCCGGACGACAGCGCCGCACTGCCGCCAGGGCCTTGGCGGGCTGCTCGCGCATGCGCGCTAGGCGCCCGGCAGGCCGGGGGCCGAGGTCGAGGATGCGCACGCCCTGCACCTGCGCGTCGCCCAGCCCGTCGCCGACGATCTGCACCACCTCGTAACCGGCCTGGGCCAGCGAGACGCACTCCTTGCGGAAGATGCGGATGTCGTCGCGCGGGTGCACCGTGGTGAGGTGGACGATGGGGCGTTGGGGCGAAGTCACACGGGCATGCAGCGCCAGGAACTGCTGGATGTTGGCCCGCAGCGTGGCGCGCTCAGCGATCAGGGCTTTGTTCAGGGGCCGGCCGTTCGCGTCCCAGTCGCCCTCGGACCACCAGCGCGCCCCGCGCACCAGGGTCTGCGCCAGCGCGTCCACCAAGTCTGCAGCGGGCGCCTCTGGGGCCCCTGTGGACGAAGACAAGGCCTCCATGGACCTTGCGCTTGCTGGCTGGGCTCCCACTGCTGACGTGCGGAAGGTCAGACCGGCCCCTGCGGCAGCCCCCTCCTCGACGATGAGCCCGTTCTCCCCGTCGCGCACCCACTCGCGGTTGG
>CAISJH010000458.1 GCA_903885585.1 uncultured beta proteobacterium | reverse complement strand
GGTCAGTGGATCAGCCGGTCTTCGGGTGCAACGAAGAGTTCGTCCAGGATGAGGGCGTCGGGCTCCTCGCCCAGACTCCAGAACACCATCAGGATGATGATCTTGAACTCTTCCAGGTCCATCCCACCGGCACCCACGGCGCAGGCGCGGTCGATCACCATCTCGCGCAGTGCTGGGGTCAGCACGCCAGCAGACTCCAGGAAGCACAGGAAACCCACGCATTCCTCGCCCAGCAGTTCGCGCTCAGCCTCGGTGTAGACGCGCAGGCTGCTGGCGTCCTCGTACTCGTGCACCGCCTGGGCGCTGGAGGACAGGCCTTCCAGCCAGCTCAGGGCCTCCTGGATCTCTTCCGACTCGAAACCCACCGCAGACAGCTTGCGGGTGAGCTGATGGTGGTCGGGGCAGGCGTCGGGGCGCCAGTAGGTTTCGTACAGGTAGACCAGCACATCGAACATCGAACCACTATACCCGAGGGGTTCGGCCCGGCTGAGGGGGTGTCAACAACCCTGCTGGCGTTGGTACAGCCCCCCGGGAAGCCTGGCCACCAGGCCCTGCAGCTCCAGCTCCAGCAGGCGGGCGGCCAGGCTGGAAGCGGGCCAGCCGGTGCGCCCGCAGAGGGCGTCCAGGCCCACCGGGTCGTGCCCGAGCGCCTTCAGCAGCGGGTCTTCGGCACTGCGGTCACTGCCCGCTGGAGAGTTGCCGCTGGCGTCAGCATCTTGTGTTTCGTCGCCGCCCGGGCTATCGCGTCGACGGCCTGCGGGTTGGGGTGCTGTCCTGCCCTGGGCAGCAGGGCCGGCTTCTGTGCTCAGTTGGAGCGTCTGGAGGATCTCCTGGGCAGACTCCACCAACTGCGCGCCTTGCCGGATGAGTGCGTGGCAGCCGCTGGACTGCGGCGACAGGATGGAGCCGGGCACGGCAAAGACCTCGCGCCCGCACTCCGATGCCAGGCGCGCGGTGATCAGCGAGCCGGACTTCAGCGCCGCCTCTACGACCAGGGTGCCGAGCGTCAGCCCGGCGATCAGGCGGTTGCGGTGCGGAAAGTGATGCGCCAGCACCGGCGTGCCCGGCGCGTACTCGCTGACCAGGGCGCCACCCTCGACGATGCGGCGTGCCAGCGCAGCGTGTCGGCGGGGGTAGATGATGTCCGGGCCGGTGCCGACCACGGCCACTGTGCTCCCCTCGCCCAGCAGCGCGCCTTCGTGCGCAGCACCGTCGATGCCGGCCGCCAGGCCCGACACCACCGTGACGCCGGCCTGGCTCAGCGCAGTGGCGAAGGTTCTGGCGTGCGCCAGCCCTTGCGGCGTGGCGTGTCGGCTGCCCACCACCGCCACGGCGGGCTGGTGCAGCAGCTCGACGCGTCCTTCCACAAACAGCATCAGAGGGGGGTCGCCGCAGTGCAGCAGCGGCGCCGGGTACAGCGCGTCACCGATGGCGATGGCCTGCCGTGCCGGGTGTCCCGCCAGCCAGGCTTCAGCCTGCGCCAGGCGCTCGGCCGCCGCCGGGTCAGGGGTGGTCAGCGCCTGCGCCGCCTCGCGGCCCGCCACGGGGGCCCACTGCGCTGCCGTGGCGCCCAGCACCGCTTGGGGCGACCCGAAAGCCTGCAGCAGGCTTCGCGCCGCCTGACGGCTGAGCCCGGGCGCGTACAGCAGCGCAAACCAGGCCCTGAAGTCGTCGGCCGTCATCATGGGGTGCCTTTACCGAGCGGCTGGGCCGGGCCGTGATGCCAACGGTTCAGGGCTGCGAGAAGCGGTCTCCTGACGAGACGGGTTCCAGCGTGTCCAGGATGAGGGCGTAGGACACGCGGTCGAACACGCGGAAGACGAAGAGCTGGCCGCGCTTCTCGTCGGGCAGCTGCAGCGTGGCGCGCGCCGGGTCGGTGCGGTCTACCACCGCGCGGCCCGCCCGCCACAGCGCCAGCACATGCCCTTTTTCCAGGCCATCGCGCAGGCCCCGGTTCAGCGACACGACCTGGTGCTGGCCAGCCGAGAGGCCTTCGCCGTACAAGCCGATGACCTGGCCCTCGACCTGCCGTGAAGGAGCGCGAGGCACAAAGGGCGCGAAGTCGGCCGCGGGGACTGCGGTCAGCCTGTCGCCCACGCCGGCCTCGAGCCGCACCTCCTTGACCAGTACGCGGGCGGGGGTCACCACCGGCTTGCCGTCCACGGCCGGGCGCGCCTGTTCGGGGCTCAGCACTTCCACGTGGCCCACCAGCCGGGCTTCGTAGCCCAGGACTTCCCGCGTGCGAGGGTCGCGCAGGGGACGGGGCTCGCGCACCAGCTGGAAATGGCGTTGCCCCTTCAGATCACCCCGCACGTAGCCGGTCTCGCCCTGCGACAACATGACACGCCCTTCCTGCGTGGCCACGATGCGCGGCGCACCGTCGATGTCACCCGCGGCCAGCACGGTGGAGTCGGTCATGAAAGGGGCGATCAGGTGGGCGGGCACCGAGGCGATGGCCTCGCTCTCGATCGGGCTGCTGCGTACCCTGGGCAGCAGTTTGACCGTGGCGGGGGGCGGCTCGGTGGCCACGGGCTGGGCCAGTTTGAGCGTGGCACGGTCACCCGCCTTGAACAGCACCAGCACCTGCCCTGGGTAGATGCGGTGCGGGTTGCGGATCTGCTCCAGGTTCATGCCCCAGAGCTCGGCCCAACGCCAAGGGCTCTTGAGGAACAGCTGCGACAGGCCCCAGAGCGTGTCACCGGCACGTACCGTGTGGGACTCGGGTGCGTTGGGTGCCAGGTCGGTCAGCGGCACCCCCTGCTGGGCCACGCGCTGAGCGGTCTGCAGCTGCTCGGCCTTCACGCCCGCAGGTGCCTGCGCCCAGCACGCTCCGCCCAGCAGCGCCGTGGCGAGCCCCAAAACCACGCGGCGCGGGCTCCAGCCTGGAGAAGTGGGCACGAACGCAGCAGGGCCGTTGGTCAAGAGAGATCTCCCAGGGCTCTGGCAGCCCGCACTGTTCACCGCATTACTCGCTCGCAACCCAGGGTGGGCCGGGCTCCGCGACAATTCATCGCAGACACCAAATTCTGCCGGCATTCACGGGGCGGGGCAATGAAACCGACACCCCCCATTGGAGGGGGCCTGCCAGGCCTCCTCCCTCGTGCGCTGCAGCCGGCTTTCCGGACGACGACCCCATGGCCCTGCTGCCCATCCTGAAGTTTCCTGATCCTCGGCTGCACAAGGTGGCCGCGCCCGTGGCCGTGGTGGACGATCACGTGCGCAAGCTCGTCGACGACATGCTGGAGACCATGTATGACGCCGAGGGCGTGGGCCTGGCCGCCACACAGGTGGACGTGCACCAGCGCGTCATCGTGATGGACACGTCCGACACGCGCGACCAACCCGTGGTGCTGATCAACCCCGAACTGGTGCAGCGCAGCGAGTCCATGAGCTTTCGCGACGAAGGTTGCCTCTCGGTGCCGGCCACCTACGACAAGGTGGCCCGCCACGAGCAGGTGACCGTGCGCGCGCTGGGGCGTGACGGCCAGCCTTTCGAGCTGGCCTGCGAAGGCCTGGCTGCCGTTTGTGTGCAGCACGAGATGGACCACCTGATCGGGCGCGTGTTCGTCGAGTACTTGAGCCCGCTCAAGCGCGACCGCATCCGCAGCAAGATGCTCAAGCGGGCGCGCGAGGCGCAGCGCGCCTGAAGGGCGTAGCCGTGCGCCCGCATTTCCCCGCCGCCAGTCCCCCACCTCATGCGCATCGCCTTCGCCGGAACACCTGAGTTTGCCGCGGTGGCGCTGGACGCGCTGGCGGCCGCCGGACATGAGATCGCGCTGGTGCTCACCCAGCCCGATCGCCCGGCGGGCCGCGGCCAGCAACTGCAACCCTCGGCCGTGAAGCAGCGCGCCCTGGCTTTGGGCTCGCCCCTGGCCCAGCCCCGCAGCCTGCGGCTGGACGGGCGATACCCCGAAGACGCGGCGCAGGCCCGCGCCGCCCTGGAGCGGGCCGCGCCGCAGGTGATGGTGGTGGCGGCCTATGGCCTGATCCTGCCCGCCTGGACGCTGCAACTGCCCCCCGCGGGCTGCCTGAACATCCACGCCTCCCTGCTGCCGCGCTGGCGCGGTGCCGCCCCCATCCACCGCGCCATCGAGGCCGGTGATGCGGTCACCGGCATCACCATCATGCAGATGGACGAGGGCTTGGACACTGGGGCGATGCTGCTGGTGGCGCAGGAGCCCATCTCAGCGCAGGACACCACGGCAGCCCTGCACGACCGCCTGGCAGTGCTGGGGGGGCGCCTTGTCGTGCAGGCGCTGGACGCCTTGGCGGACGGCCTGTTGCAGCCCACCCCACAGCCGGCGGCAGGCGTGACCTACGCCCACAAGATCGACAAGGCCGAAGCGCCCATCGACTGGCAGCTGCCGGCCGCCGTGATCGAGCGGCGGGTGCGCGCCTTCGATCCTTTTCCCGGTGCCACCTTTGCCTGGGGAGGTGAGGCGCTCAAGCTCTGGCGTGCGGAGGTGGTGCGGTCTGCGTCCGTTGAGGCACCCCTTCCGCCCGGCACGCCCGTGAACCTCGGTCGGGGGCGCTTGGGCGTGGCCTGTGGCGGGGCCGAAGGTGAGGCCGGCGTGCTGGAGTTGCTGGAAGTGCAGCGCCCGGGCGGTCGACGGCAGCCGGTGGCGGCCTGGCTGCAGTCCGCGGGTGGGTACGCCGTGGCTGCGGTGGCTGCGACGGGTGCAGGGGCGGTGTCTGAAGTTCCCCATACTCAAGTTCACTCCGAGGCCAGCCGATAACGTTCGTAGGTGGTGCCATGAAACGTCTCCCGACCCGACCCCTTCTGTTGTCTGCATTGACAGGCCTGACGCTGCTGGCGGGCTGCGACATGCTGGGCGTGGAATCCGCCTCGGCCACTGCTGCCCGTCGCGAGGCCGAAGGCAAGGCCGTCGGCGGGGCCTGCCGGCATGCCGGCCGCGCCATCGAGGACTGCTACGGACTCAACCGCAAGGCCGACAAGGCGGCGGTGTTTGCCGGCTGGCGCGAGATGAACGACTACATGCGCGAGAACAAGGTGGAGACGGTGGCCCCCCAGGGTGTGCCGTCCTCCAGCCTGGCCAAGACGGGCGACAACGCCAAGGCGGCCAAGGAGTAAGTCAGCCCACCGAGCCGGCCTGACAATCCGGGGGCTGTGTCCTCCTCGCCCACCCCCGCCTCGTCAGACTTGCGCACTTTGTGGCGCGACCCAGAGTTCCGCCGCGGCGCGCATGACATGACCGGCATTGCCGTGGGCATTGCCGCCTGGGGCCTGGTGACCGGTGTGGCCATGGCCAAGAGCGGCATGGACATGACGGTGGCCGTGCTGATGTCGCTGATGGTGTTTGCCGGCTCGGCCCAGCTGGCCACTATGCCGCTCATTGCCTCGGGTGCGCCGTTGTGGGTGGTGTGGGCCACGGCCTTCTGCGTCAACCTGCGCTTCATCATCCTGAGCGCGGCCTGGCGCCCCTACGTCCACGGCTACCGCCCGGCGCAGCGCTGGTGCATGGCGTACTTCACGGCCGACCTGAACTACGTGCTGTTCATGCGCCGTTTTCCGAAGCCGGTGCCTGAACCCGCGCAGTGGCCGTACTTCTGGGGCGGGGCCGGCACCAACTGGCTGTCCTGGCAGGTGTCGTCGCTGCTGGGCCTGTGGCTGGGCGGCAGCGTGCCGGCCGAGTGGGGCTTGGGCTTTGCCGGTCACGTCGCGCTGCTGGCCCTGACCTGCTCCATGCTGACCGACCGTGCCTCGTGGGTGGCGGCAGGTGTGGCGGCCTGCGCCTCGGTGGCGGCTTATGCGCTGCCGCTCAAGCTCAACATCGTGGTGGCGATTGCCGC
>CAISJH010000457.1 GCA_903885585.1 uncultured beta proteobacterium | reverse complement strand
TCCGGGGTCCGAGAGCCTGTGACGACCACGGGCCACGACCTTGATGCACGGAGACCCTTGATGCCCCAGGCCCCCAGCGCCCAGCGCGCCCGCAAGACCACCGCTCCTACAAAGACTGCAGCAGTCACCAAGTCCGCCCGCACGTCCGCCCGCGCCTCGAAGGCTGATGCTGCATCCGTCGACGCACCCGGCTTCGACGCCCTGAAATGGCGCTGCATCGGCCCGCCCCGCGGCGGCCGCGTGGTGGCCGTGGCCGGAGACCCGCGGGACGCCATGACCTTCTACTTCGGCGCTTGCGCTGGCGGCGTGTGGAAAACCACCGACGGCGGGGTGTACTGGCGCAACGTCTCGGACGGCTTTCTCACCAGCGCCACCATCGGCGCGTTGGCGGTGGCGCCTTCGGACCCGAACGTGATCTACGCCGGCACGGGCGAGACCACCATCCGCATCGACGTCTCCTACGGCGACGGGGTGTACCGCTCCACCGACGCCGGGCGTACCTGGCAGCACCTGGGGCTGACGGAGACGCGCCACATCGGCCGCATCTGCGTGCACCCGCAGAACCCAGACCTGGTGTACGTGGCCGCGCTGGGCGACGCCTTCGGCGCCAACCCCGAGCGCGGTGTCTACCGCTCGCGCAACGGCGGGCAGACCTGGGAGAAGGTGCTGGACCGCGGCCCTGAGGCCGGCGCCGTGGACCTGGCCATGGACCCGTTCAACCCGCGCATCCTGTACGCCGGCTGCTGGGCGGCGCGGCGCAGCTTCTGGCACCTGAACAGCGGCGGCCCGGGCAGCGGGCTGTGGCGCTCCATCGACGGCGGCGACACCTGGCAGGAGCTGTCCGGCAAGGGCGGCCTGCCGGGCGGGCTGCTGGGCAAGCACGGCGTCAGCGCCTCCGCGGCGCGTGCCGGGCGGGTCTGGGCCCTGGTGGAGGCCGAGGGTGAGGCTACCGGCTTGTACCGCAGTGACGACCACGGCGAGCGCTGGACGCAAGTAAGCACTCACAGAGACCTGATGCACCGGCCCTGGTACTACACCCACGTCTTTGCCGATACGGGCCACGCTGACACGGTCTACATCACCAACCTGCAGATGTGGAAGTCCACCGACGGGGGCGTGAGCTTCAGCGAAGTGACCACGCCGCACGGCGACAACCACGACCTGTGGATCGACCCGAAGAACCCGAAGCGCATGATCGAGGGCAACGACGGCGGCGCCTGTGTGTCGTTCAACGGTGGGCAGACCTGGTCGTCCATCTACAACCAGTTGACCGCGCAGTTCTACCGTCTGGACGTGGACAACCAGTACCCCTACCGGGTCTACGGCACGCAGCAGGACAACACCTCCATCAGCGTGCCCAATGCCTCCGAGTGGGGCGCCATCACGCTGGGCGACTGCACCTACCCGGGTACGGGCGAGAGCGGCTTCATCGCCGTGCACCCGACCGACCCCGACATCGTCTATTGCGGTGCGGTGGGCTCGAGCCCGGGCGGCGCCGGCGCGCTGCAGCGCTACGACCACCGCACGCGGCAGATCCGGCTGGTGAACGTCTGGCCCGAGACCACCCGCGGCATCGCCCCGCGCGAGCTGAAGTACCGCTTCGCCTGGACCTACCCGCTGGTCTTCGCCCCGGGCGACCCCAAGACGCTGTACGCCGGTGGCAACCGGGTGTTCCGCACCCGCAACGAGGGCGCGAGCTGGGAGTGCATCTCCCCGGACCTGAGCCTGAACGACCCGTCGCGCCAAGGCCACTCGGGCGGGCCGCTCACGCACGACACGGCCGGCGCCGAGGTGCACGCCACCTGCGCCTGCCTGGCGCTCTCAGCCCACCGCGCGGGCGAGATCTGGGCCTCCACCGATGACGGCCTGGTGCATGTCACCCGCGACGACGGCGCCACCTGGACCAACGTCACGCCCCGGGCGCGCGCCGCGCGCATGCCCGCGTTGGCCTATGTGGGCTGCGTGGAGATCTCCGCGCATGACGCCGACACCGTCTACGTCAGCGCCACGGGCTACAAGCAGGCCGACTACCGTCCCTACCTGTTCCGCACCCAGGACAGCGGCAAGACCTGGCAGTCGATCAACGGCAACCTGCCCGAGAGCGAGATCACGCGCGTGATCCGTGCAGACCCGGTGCGCCCGGGGCTGCTGTTCGTGGGCACCGAGACCGGCATCTTCTACACGCTGGACGACGGCCAGCACTGGCAGCGCATGCCGGGCGGCCTGCCGGTGGCACCGGTGTACGACCTGAAGCTCAAGGGCTCGGACCTGGTGGCGGCCACGCACGGGCGCTCGTTCTGGGTGCTGGACGACATCGAGCCGATGCGCCAACTGAAGGCAGCGCCCGGGAAGGTGCAGCTGGTCACGCCGCGCGACACGGTGCGGGCCCGGTTGTCCTGGAGCGCGGGCTCGGGCTTCGCGAAGAAGGGGGTCAGCTACGGCCCGGCCTTTGGCATTGGCGGCGGCACCGAGACCATGGTGGGCCCGGACGGCAAGCCCGGGCGCC
>CAISJH010000456.1 GCA_903885585.1 uncultured beta proteobacterium | reverse complement strand
TGGTCAGCTGCACGCGCGCCTACACCCGCGCTGCCGAAGAGGCGCTGCACGTGCACGGCGGCATGGGCTACACCTGGGAGGCCGACTGCCACCTGCACGTGCGCCGCGCGCGCCAGCTGGCCGTGTGGCTGGGCAGCGATTTGCAGTGGGCGTCCACCCTGGCTGACTCGCTGGTGGCGCGGAAGGACGCGCCACAAGCCCATGTCGCATCGGGCGAGCCTGCGGTTCACCCGAGCGCCTCGGTCGATGGCCGGATGGCGAATCAGGATCACGCGCAGGGACAGCGACCCCTCGCGCAAGACTCCGAGGTCTCCATGGACTTCGATGACACGCCCGAGGAGGCTGCCTTCCGCGCTGAATGCCGCGCCTGGCTGTCGGTCAACGCGCCGCTGAAATCACGCCCCGACCAGACCTTCGGCGGCGAGCTGGATGCAGCCGCGCGCATGCAGGCCGGCCGTGTCTGGCAAGCCCGCAAGGCCGCGGCCGGGTTTGGTGCCATCACCTGGCCGCAGGCTTTCGGCGGCCGCGGCGGCACGCCCATGCAGGAGGTGATCTGGCGTCAGGAGGAGGGCCGTTTCGACGTGCCGACCAACGCCTTCGCCGTGAGCCTGGGCATGGTGATCCCGTCGCTGTTCGTCCATGCGTCACCCGAAGTGCGGGAGGCTCACGTAGGCCCTGCGCTCCACGGCCAGCACCTGTGGTGCCAGTTGCTCAGTGAACCCGGTGCCGGCAGTGACCTGGGCATGGTGCGCACCCGCGCCGAGCGCTTGACCGAAGAGCGCGACGGGCGCGACGGCTGGCTGCTCCACGGCCAGAAGGTCTGGACCACGCTGGCGCAGTTTGCCGACTACGGCATGGTGCTGGCGCGCACCGACCCGAACGTGCCCAAGTTCGAGGGCCTGACCAGCTTCTGGATCGACATGCGCTCGCCTGGGGTGACGGTGCGCCCCATCCGCCAGGCCGATGGTGGCGCCGAGTTCAACGAGGTCTTCTTGGACGGCGTGTTCGTGCCCGACACCCAGCGAGTGGGTGCCCCAGGGCAGGGCTGGAAGGTCACGATGACGGCGCTGATGAACGAGCGCCTGTCCATCGGCGGCGTGATGCCGCCTGAGTTGTGGCGCACGGCCGCAGGTCTGATGCAGCGTGCCGTGCTGAACGGCCGCAGCGCGCTGGACGATGCGCGACTGCGTGAACGTTTGGCCGAGCTGTACTTGCAGGCCCAGGGTCTGTGGTTGCTGCAGTGCAGGGGGCTCACGGCGCTGGGCCGCGGCAAGGAGCCTGGCCCGGAGCTGAGCGTGGCCAAGATCGTGGGCGCGCGTACGCTGTTGGACTTCGCTCGCTTGGCGATTGACCTGCAGGGCCCGCGCGGCGTGCTGACAGCCGCCGAGCTGGGCGAGGGCTGGGAGCTGGTGGACCGCCTGTGGTTCGGCGCCAGCGGCATGCGCATTGCCGGCGGCACCGACGAGATCGTGAAGAACAGCGTGGGCGAGCGTGTGCTCGGCC
>CAISJH010000455.1 GCA_903885585.1 uncultured beta proteobacterium | reverse complement strand
TCAGCCAGTTGCGCAGCGACCAGTACATGACCTTGGGGGCCAGCACGTGGTCCCCCGGCGACAGGGCCTGGAACACCGCCGTGGCCGCGGCCATGCCGGAAGCGAACAGGGCCGCCTGCGCGCCCTCTTCCAGCTGCGCCAGCACGGCCTCGGCCTGATCGAAGGCGGGGTTGTCGGCGCGTGCGTAGACGCGGCCTGAACGGTACTGGTTGTCGGGGTCGCGCAGGTAAGTCGACGAGACGTGAATGGCCGGCGTGATGGCGCGGGTCTTCTCGTCCACCCAGCCCAGGGCCTGGGCGGCGATGCTTTCGGGCTTGACGTGGCGGGGATCCATGTGAAAGGTCTCCAGTGGGAAATCAGAACTTGACCGTCAGGTTGGCATTGAAGCTTGAGCGCGGCCGCCGCAGGGTGCGGGTGGATTGCTCCAGCCCACCCTCATCGACCAGCCAGACGCGGTTCACATCGTCCAGCGGGGCCACATTGTTGCCGGCCAGGCGCAACAACACCTGGCGGCTGAAGGTCCACAGCACGTAGGCATCCAGGCTGCGCGAGCGGCCCTGCTCCAGCTGCTGGGCCGCCGTCTGCTGCACATCGTAGGCCGGCGTCATCGCGAGGTTCAAACCCCAGGTCAGTGGCGTGCCGGTGACGGCGTGGTCCAGGCCTGCCGTGAACGACAAGGGCAGCTGCCCCTCCAGCCGGTTGGCCGGGCCGGGGATGTCGTCCACCCGGCTGCGGTAGGCACTGAGCGAGGCGCGCAGGCTCAGGCCCGCGGGCGTCTTCCAGCCTACGGGCAGCAACTCGTCGGCCTTGCCCTTGACCTCGAGCTCGACGCCCGAGCTGCTGGCACGGCTCAAGTTGACCGGACGCGACACCCAGCGCGGCACGGGCGACCAAGCCACCGCCTCCAGCGTCACGGCGTTGCGGATCAAACCGTTGACCCGGCGGTGAAACGTGCCGATGCTGAACACGCCACCGCCTGGAAGGTACTTCTCGAAGGCGATGTCCAGACCGGTGGACAGCGCGGGCTGCAGCAGGGGGTTGCCCACCCGGTCTGGCGTGATCTCGGTGTTGGGGCCGCTGGCTGGGTAGCTGAGATTGATGCCAGGGCGCGCCATCAGCGCGTTCAGATCGGGGGCCTTGTAGGCCCGCGTCAGGCTGGCGCGGATAAGGTCACGCCCCTTGGGGCTGAGCTTGTAGTTGAGGTGCCACAGCGGCGTGACCACCGTGCTGGTGTTGCGACGCTCGTCTGTGCTGCCACGGCTGACGGTGGCGATGCGTTCGGCGCGCAAGCCCAGGTAGGTGGACCACTGCGGCGCGATCTCCCACTCGTCCTGCACGTACAGGGCCTGGCGCTCGATACGGGCGCGGAAGGCCTCACCCTCAAATCCGGTCAGGACGGGCACCCCGTTCTCCAAGACGCTGCGCTCCTCCAGCCGGCGGCGGGCTTCCAGGTCCCACCCCGCTGACAGGCTGTGACCCTCAAAGAGGGGGGTGAACACCTTGCCGCTGGTGCTGCGGCTCTGCTCGTTGCTGAGGCCCTGCGCCAAGCGCACCAGCGTCTGCTGGCCGTCGCCACCAAAGCCATCGACATCGGTGCGGAAGCGACTGTCAGAGTGCTGCGCGCCAAACTTGGCCTCCAGGCGAAGCCCGTGCGGGCTGCGCCAGTTGGCTTGCAGCCCCAGCCTCAAGGTCTGCCAGTGACCTCGGTTCTCGCTCTCGTCCAGCACGCTGGACGGGGCACTGCCCAGCAGCACCTGCGTACCCACCCGGCTGGCCGAGTGCCACTCGTGACGTTGCGCAAAGGTCTGAGACTCGATCGTCCACTGCTCGTCAGGCTTGAAGCTCAGGCGCGGGCCGAAGCTGGCACCACCGCCCCACCAACGGTCTTGGGCCAGGACGGACAGTTGCTGCGGCAACAGGGCGGTGTCGCGCCCCACACGGTCGATCACCCGCTGGGTGGTACCTCGCCACTGGTAGCCAGACAGGGGCAAGGTAAAGCTGAAGCCCCCTATGCGGTCGCCCAGGCTGGCGTTGAACGACGGCACCGGTGCCTCCGCCGTGTAGCCCAGACCGACTCGAAGTTCGCGCTGGCGCTGCCGGGCCGCGGCACGCAGGATGATGTTGATGGTGCCCGCCACGGCCTGTGCACTGTGCTCGGCCGTCGGGCCCTTGGTGACCTCGATGCGCTCCACCTGTGAGGGTGGCAGGTTCTCCAAGGAGAAGCCCGGCGGCGCCGGCTCGCCGTTGACGAGGATCAGCGTGTAACCGGCGCCCAGGCCGCGCAACCGCGGGTTGCCGCCGGACAGCGTGACACCCGGCAGGCGCTTGAGCACGTCGGTGACGCTGACATCACCGTACTTGTCCAGCTCCTCCCGGCCGAAGATCTGCTTGGCCACGGGGTTGCGCCGCCGCTGCTCGGTGTCAGTGACCTCGCTGCCGCGGATCTCCACGCGCTGGGGCGCGTCCTCCGTGGCTGGTGCAGGCGCAGGCGCTGGAGATGGGCTTGGCGGTGTCGACAGCGGCGGCGATGTCGGTGGCGAAGGTGCGGGTGTCTGCGCCAGTGCAGACAGGCTGTACCAGGTGGCCAGGGCCAACAGCTTTCCTGCCCAGGCCTGCGGGCGGCGGGGCAGCGGCTCCGCCTTTCCGGGCCGGCAGGGCTCCCACATGGCCAGGCCAGCCCGTCGTGGCATCAGCGCCGCCCCTGCAACTTGGCAAAGGCTGCGGCCATCGCCCCTTGGCCCTCGGCCACGCCAGCCGGGCCCCCTCGCGGGCCTGGCCGCTCCTGGCGTGCAGCAGGCCGGAAGCTGTTGTCACCCGTGCGTGCCGCCCCGCGCGGCGTCACGGCCGCGTCCAGCTTCATGGTCAGCGAGATGCGCTTGCGGGCCAGGTCCACCTCCAGCACCTTGACTTTGACCACCTGCCCCGTCTTGACCACCTCGCGCGCATCGTTGACGAACTTGTGGCTCAACTGGCTGACGTGGATCAGGCCGTCCTGGTGCACCCCCAGGTCCACGAAGGCGCCGAACTGCGCCACGTTGCTGACCGTGCCCTCCAGCAGCATGCCGGGCTGCAGGTCCTTCAGGTCGGACACGCTGTCGTTGAAGCGGGCCACCTGGAAGTCCGGGCGCGGGTCGCGGCCGGGCTTTTCCAGCTCGGTCAGGATGTCCTTGACCGTGATGGCACCAAATCGTTCATCGGCAAAGGCCTCGGGCTTGAGGGTGCGCAGCACGTCGGCCTGACCCATCAGCGCCTGCACGCCCTTGCCCGTGCGCTCCAGCATCTTCTGGACCACCGGGTAGGTCTCCGGGTGCACGCCCGTCATATCCAGCGGGTTGTCGCCATCCCGAATGCGCAAGAAGCCTGCTGCCAGCTCGAAGGTGCGCGGCCCCAGGCCCGTCACGTCCAGCAGCTGTTGACGGTTGTGGAAGGCACCGTGGGCGTCACGCCAGCGCACGATGCTGCCGGCCACCGAGGCCGACAGGCCCGACACGCGCGACAGCAGCGGCACCGAGGCCGTGTTCAGGTCCACCCCCACCGCGTTGACGCAATCCTCCACCACGGCGTCCAGCGTTCGCGCCAGCGCGCTCTGGTTGACGTCATGCTGGTACTGGCCCACGCCAATGCTCTTGGGGTCGATCTTCACCAGTTCGGCCAGCGGATCTTGCAGGCGGCGGGCAATGCTGACGGCGCCGCGCAGACTGACGTCGAGCTCAGGCAACTCCTTGCTGGCGTACTCGCTGGCCGAGTAGACCGAGGCACCGGCCTCGCTGACCACCACCTTGTCGAGCCGCGTCTCGGGCGCCAGCTTGCGGATACGCTGGATCAACTCGGCCGCCAGCTTGTCGGTCTCGCGGCTGGCCGTGCCATTGCCGATGGCGATCAGGTTCACGCCGTGCGTGGCCACCAGGCGGCCCAGGGCGTGCAGCGCACCCTCCCAGTCGTTACGCGGCTCGTGCGGGTAGACGGTGGCTGTGTCCAGCACCTTGCCGGTGTCGCTGACCACGGCCACCTTCACACCCGTCCGGATGCCCGGGTCCAGCCCCATGACCACGCGCTTGCCGGCCGGTGCGGCCAGGAGCAGATCTCGCACGTTGTCGCCGAACACCTTGATGGCCACGGCCTCGGCCTCCTCCCGCAGGCGCGCGAAGAGGTCGCGCTCCAGGCTGAGGGAGAGCTTGACCTTCCAGGTCCAGGCGACGGTCTTGCGGATCAGATCGTCAGCACGGCGGGCGGCGTGGCTCCAACCCAGGTGACGGGCGATGCGGCCCTCGGCCAACGAGATCGAGGTGGGCGCGGTGCGTGAGGCAGGGGGTCGAGGCACCCCTGCAGCAGCGGCTGAGGCGGTTGCCGCTGCGCTGGTCACGGTGGGAGCCGGCTCATCCAGCACCAGCTTGGCATCCAGCCACTCCTGCGATCGGCCCCGGAAGACTGCCAGTGCGCGGTGGCTGGGCACGGTGCGGATGGGCTCGGCGTAGTCGAAGTAGTCGCGGAACTTGGCCGCATCGGTGTGGGTGCCGTCCTTGCCGTCCGCCAGCTGGCTCTTGAACAGGCCCTCTGCCCACAGCCACTCCCGCAGCTTTCCGACCAGCGCCGCGTCCTCGGCCCAGCGCTCCGACAGCAGGTCGCGCACGCCATCCAGCACCGCATACGCATCGGCAAAGCCGGCTTCGGCCAAGGCCGCCGCGCCGCCGGGATAGCCGGCCACGAAGGCGGCCGCCTCGGCAGCGGGGTCCAGCGTGGGGTCTGCAAACAGCCGGTCGGCCAGGGGTTCGATGCCCGCTTCGCGGGCGATCATGCCCTTGGTGCGGCGCCGTGGCTTGTAGGGCAGGTAGAGGTCTTCCAGTTCCTGTTTGGTGGGCACGGCCTCGATGGCAGCGCGCAATTCGGGCGTGAGCTTGCCCTGCTCCTCGATGCTCTTGAGCACCGCGGCCCGGCGATCCTCCAACTCGCGCAGGTAGGCCAGGCGGGTTTCCAGCTCGCGCAGCTGGATGTCGTCCAGGCCGTCCGTGGCCTCCTTGCGGTAGCGGGCGATGAAAGGCACCGTGGACCCGCCGTCCAGCAGCTCGACGGCTGCATTCACTTGCGCCGGCCGAACCTTCAGCTCGGCGGCAATCTGCAACAGGATCTTGTTCAAGGCATGTCAGGCGCCTGCGCGGGTCAGGCGGCCAGGAGATTGGAAGGGGAGGTAGGGCAAAACGAAGCGGCGCAGTGTAGCCAGCGTGGGTCAAGGCCGCAGGCCATCCAAAACCTGTGGGCAGATCAACGGCGATCGGCTGCAGGGGGACTGGCCTGGCCCGTGGCGGCTGCTGGAGCGGACGCGGATTCCCGGAGCCAACGCGCGGCGCCCTCACCCGCCCAGCGCCCCGTGGCGAAACAGGCGGTGAGCAGGTAGCCCCCGGTGGGAGCCTCCCAGTCGAGCATCTCCCCGGCACAGAACACGCCCGGCAGGCGTTGAAGCATGAGGCGTTCGTCCACCGCCCGGGCGTCCACGCCGCCGGCGGAGCTGATGGCCTCGTCGATGGGGCGTGGCGCCCGCAGCGCGATGGGCAAGTGCTTGACGGCGCGCGCGAGCGTGGGGCCATCCAGCATGTCCTGGCGGGTAAGTCGCTCGTGCAGCAAACCCATCTTCACCCCGTCCAACCCCAGACGTGACTTCAGGTGGGTGCTCAAGGAGCGCGTGCCTCGGCCGCGCGTGACCTCAGCGAGCACTGTTTCGGCCGATCGGGAGGGCAGCAGATCCACCCAGCAGGTGGCGGACCCAACGCTTCGCAGGCGCTCGCGCAGCGCCGCGGAAGCGGCATAGATCAGGCTGCCCTCCACGCCGGTGGCGGTGGCGATGAACTCGCCCAGTTGCCGGCGGCGCATGGGGGCCTGCGCCGGGCCCTCGTCCCACTCCAGCGCCACCGACTTCAGCGGTGCGCCTTCGAAGCGGGCACGGAAGTGCTCGCTCCAGCCCACGTCGAAGCCGCAATTCGAGGGCAGAAGCTCGGCCACCTCCACGCCCTGGGCCCGCAACCACGGCACCCACGCCCCGTCAGACCCCAGACGCGACCAGCTGGCGCCGCCCAGCGCCATCACTGTCGTCCGGGCACGCACCGCGCGCAGGCCTTCGGGGGCGGAGAAGCGCAGGTCGCCTTCAGGGCCCCAGCCTGTCCAGCGGTGGCGCATGTGAAACCGCACACCCTGCCGGCGAAGGCGCTGCAGCCAAGCCCGCAGCATGGGGGCGGCTTTCATCTCCTGCGGAAAGACGCGTCCCGAGGTGCCGACAAAGGTGGTGATGCCCAAGTCCAGCGCCCAGGCCCGCAAGGCCGCGGAGCCGAAATCCGTCAAGACCGGCGTCAGCCAGGGCTGAGCCTCACGGTAGCGCGTGCGCAGGAGGTCTTCAGGCTCGGCGTGCGTCAGGTTCAACCCCCCCTTGCCCGCCAGCAGGAACTTGCGCCCCACCGAGGGCATGGCGTCAAAGACATCCACCTGCACGCCTGCACCGGCCAGG
>CAISJH010000454.1 GCA_903885585.1 uncultured beta proteobacterium | reverse complement strand
TGGCGCTGGTGCTGCTGGTGCTGCTGCGCACCGATCTCATCGGCAGCTGGCGTCAGGCCACGCCGCCCGACGCACCCAACCGTTTCGTCATCAACATCCAACCCGACCAGACGCAGGCTTTCCGCGATGCGCTGGCGCAGGCGGGCGTGCAGCGCTACGACTGGTACCCCATGATCCGAGGGCGTTTGGTAGCCATCAACGGCCAGCCGGTTCAGCCGCAGACCTTTGAGGGAGACCGTGCCCAGCGCCTGGTGGAGCGGGAGTTCAATCTGAGCCATGCCGCCGAGCTGCCCGCCGGCAACCCGGTGGTGGCGGGGCGCTGGACACCTGAAGAGGCCGATGGCTTGAGTGTGGAGGACGGGCTGGCCAAGACGCTGGGGCTGAAGCTGGGAGACAGGCTGACCTTCGACATGGCCGGGCAGACCCAGGAGGGCCGCATCACCAGTCTGCGCAAGGTGGATTGGGGCTCCATGCGTGTGAACTTCTTCGTGCTGTTCCCGCGCTCTGCCATAGCTGAGCAGGTGCCCGTCACCTGGATCAGCGCCTTCAGGGCGCCACCCCAGCGGGGGTTTGACAACGCGCTCAGCCGCGCCTTTCCCAACGTCACCAATGTGGACGTGTCGGCGTCCATCGCGCAGGTGCAACGGGTGCTGGACCAGGTGATACGGGCTGTGGAGTTCCTCTTCGGCTTTACGCTGGCCACGGGCCTGGTGGTCTTGTTTGCCGCCGTCACCGCCACGCGCGAGGCCCGCTCACGCGAGTACGCGCTGATGCGTGCCATGGGGGCCAGCCGTACCCTGCTGGCCACGGTGCAGCGCGCCGAACTCCTGGGCGTGGGCGCGCTGGCGGGACTGCTGGCTTCGCTGGTGGCCGTGGCGGTGGGCTGGCTGCTGGCCCGATACGCCTTCGAGTTCAGCTGGAACCCCACGCCCTGGGTACCGTTGGCCGGCACGGCGGCCGGGGCCTTGCTGGCCTGGGCGGCGGGCTGGTGGGGGCTGCGCGGCGTACTGCGACGGCCCGTGGTGGAGTCGCTGCGCAGCGCTGCTGCAAGCTGAGACTCACCCCCAGGCTACGCGATGTGGCCTGGGCTTCGCGTGCGCTTTCAGCGCATGAGAGCGTTGATGTGCGCTTTCAGCGCACGGTGTCGATCAGACCCATCTCGGCGCTGGACATCATGGAGGCGATGTCCACCAGGATCAGCATGCGCTCGGTGTCACCGCTCTTGATGGAGCCGATACCGGTGATGAAGCTCATGTCGATGGCCGTGTTGAGCTCGGGCGAAGGCTTGATGTCGCCTGATGTCAAGCGGATCACATCCGACACCGAATCCACCACCGCGCCGATCACGCGCCCGTGCACGTTCAGCACGATCACCACGGTGAAGGTGGTGTATTCCACCGTCTCGCAGCCCAGCTTGATGCGCAGGTCCACGATGGGCACGATCACCCCGCGCAGGTTCACCACGCCCTTGATGAAGGGAGGCGAGTTGGCAATTCGGGTGGGCGGCTCGTAGGAGCGGATCTCCTGAACCCGCAGGATGTCTATGCCGTACTCCTCACTGCCCAGTCGGAAGGTGAGGTATTCCCCTTCGTCGGCCAGGAGCTGCTGGTGCGCGCTGGCATCTGCGGAGAGATTGGCATTGGTGGCTTGCATGGTGTTGTGATCCTCAATGTCCGTGGAGGCGGAAGGTGCCCACCACCTGCGACAGCCGCTCTGCCTGTTCCTTCAGGCTCTCGGCGGCGGCGGCGGATTCTTCAACCAAGGCTGCATTCTGCTGCGTCATCTGGTCGAGTTGTGCAATGGCCCCGTTGATCTGTCCGATCCCCGAGCTCTGCTCGGCGGTGGCGGCGGTGATCTCGCCAATGATGTCGCTCACCCGCTGGACCGAGGCCACGATCTCGGTCATCGTGGAGCCGGCCTCCTGCACGAGTCGGGATCCTGTTCCAACCTTGGCTACGCTGGTGCCGATCAAGCCGGTGATTTCGCGGGCCGCCTCGGCTGAGCGCTGCGCCAGCGAGCGCACCTCGCCCGCCACCACCGCAAAACCACGCCCCTGGTCCCCGGCCCGGGCAGCCTCCACGGCCGCGTTGAGGGCCAGGATGTTGGTCTGGAAGGCGATGCCGTCGATGACGCCGATGATGTCGGCGATCTTGCGTGAGCTGGCGTGGATGTCGTCCATCGTGGCAACCACCTTGGCCACAACCTCGCCGCCGCGGTGGGCCACGTCAGCGGCGGAGGTGGCCAGCTGATTGGCTTGGCGCGCGGCGTCTGCCGACTGCGCCACATTGCCGGTCAACTGCTCCATGGAGCTGGCGGTCTCCTGCAGGTTGCTGGCGGTCTGCTCGGTACGGTTGGACAGGTCGCTGCTGCCCGAGGCGATTTCCGATGAAGCCGTCTGGATGGACTCGGCCGAGTCGCCCACCTCGCCGATCAACCGGCGCAGCGCCTCCTGCATGGAATCCAGGGCCCGCAACAACTCCGCGGCCTCGTCTTGGCCCTCGTGCCGAACCGTCCGCGTCAGGTCACCCGAGGCGATTGCCTTGGCCAGCGTCTGCGCGTAGGCGATCGGGCTGGTGATGGACCGCGAGTTCATCAGGGTCAAGGGTACGACCACCACCACCACCAGCCCGATGACGCCGCAGAACACCCAAAGGGTCTGCACCATGGTGGTTTCCACCTCGGCCTGGGTGTTCTTGCCCTCGGCGTCGACGATGGCAGCGATCTTCATCACCTCAGCCTCGACTTCGGCGATCAGACCCTGGGCTCGCGCCAGGCGCTGCCCGGCGACCTTGTGTGAATCGAAGCCACCCTTGCCGATCTGTGCCAACACGGGCTCGGACTCCTGGGTGTAGGCGTCCAGACGTGACAACGCATTGCGCGCCAAGGGGTTGTCTTCGTCTTCCTCGCCTTCCAGCATGGCGTTCAGCGCCTTGCGGGTCTCCTCCACGGCCTTGTTCCAGGCCTGACGGTGCGCAGGGTAGGCTGTGGGATCGTCGTAGTCCAGCAGCATCTCCATCTCATGACGGCGCAGCTCACCCAGTGCCAGCCGCACCTTCGAGACGTTCTGGATCTCGTGCACCGTGTGCTCCATGAACTCCTCGTTCAGGTGCTTCAGGTGCGCGCCACCCAGACCGCCTGTGAGCCCCACCAGGGCGAACATTGCCAGCACCATCGCTATCGCGCCCTGCATCCGGGTGCGGATGGAAAAGCGCCGCATCATCGCCAGCATCGGGTCATCCTGCTTTCACTTGTCTTTCAACTTGGATCTTGCCTGTCTTGCTGCCTGCGGCGTGCGTCCGCCGCACCGGTATGGTGGAAAAGGTCCGCCCTCAGTGCCGGGAGCGCCGCACCAGTGCGGCTATGTCCAGAATGAGCGCGACCCGTCCATCGCCCATGATGGTGGCCCCTGAGACATCCTGCACCTTTCGGTAGTTGGACTCCAGGTTCTTCACCACCACCTGCTGTTGGCCCAAGAGCTCGTCTACCAGCAGTGCGGCGCGCCCGCCTTCGGCCTCGACCACCACCATGATGGGCGGGCCCCGCTCCTGATCCATCCGAGGGACCGCGAAGACCTGCTCCAGCTCGATCACCGGCATGTACTCGCCGCGCACCTCGACGACGCGCCCCGAACTTCCGATGGTCCTGATCGTGTCCTGCTTGACCTGGAAAGACTCGACCACCGAAGCCAGCGGCAGGATGTAGCACTCCTCGCCCACCCCCACGCTCATGCCGTCCATGATGGCCAGGGTCAGCGGCAGGCGCACGCGCACCGTCATGCCATAGCCTTCGGCGGAGTCGATCTCCACCGTTCCACCCAGGGCAGTGATGTTGCGCTTGACCACGTCCATCCCCACGCCACGGCCCGAAACATCCGTCACCTCTTCGGCAGTGGAGAAACCCGGCGCGAAGATCAGGGACCAGGCCTCGCTGTCGGTCAGGGTGTCCGGTGCGTCGATGCCTCGCTCGCGGGCCTTGGAAATGAGCTTCTGCCGGCTGAGGCCCCGCCCGTCGTCTCGCACCTCGATCACGATGCTCCCCCCTTGATGGCTGGCCACCAAGGTGATGGTGCCGTGCTCAGGTTTGCCGCGCGCAGTTCGTTGTTCGGGAGACTCTATGCCGTGGTCACAAGAGTTGCGCACCAGATGCGTCAACGGGTCGGTGATCTTCTCGACCATGCCCTTGTCCAGCTCGGTGGCCTCTCCAACTTGAACCATCTCCACCTTTTTTCCCAGTTTTGCTGCGAGATCCCGCAGCATGCGTGGAAAGCGGTTGAAGATCATCGACATCGGGATCATCCGGATCGACATCACGGCTTCCTGGAGGTCGCGCGTGTTGCGCTCCAGATCTGCCAGACCGGCGGCCATCTGCTGATGCAGTGCGGCGTCCACGCCCTTGCTGTTCTGCGACAGCATGGCCTGAGTGATCACCAATTCGCCCACCAGGTTGATGAGCTGGTCGACCTTGTCCACCGAGACGCGCAGCGTGCTGGAGTCTGCCTGGGCTGTGTTGGCGATGGGCTTGTCTTGCTTCGCCGCCGCTGCCTTGACGGTTGCTGGCGAGGCTGCGGAAGTGGACGCTCCGTTGTTGGAGTGCATGTCGCTCGGCCCACCGACCGAACCTGGGTGCGTGGGGGAGGTCACCCGCGAGGAAGCCTTTGCAGGCGCGGCAGCAGCCCTCTCGCCATCCGTCGCGCTGCCTGGCGCAGCCGACCCCTGGATGCTCGGAGCGCCCGGTGCCCCGTCAAAGAACCCGAAACTCTCGTCAGTTCCCCACGCGTTGTGTTGGCTTCCGCGTGGGTCCTCCGGGGGGGCCCCTGGCGCACCACGGTGAAACCCATAGCCTGGGCCGAGAGGCGCGAGGTTCACCTGTTCTCGAGAAACGTGGAACCCGAAGAGATCGTAGAGGTCCAGGTCGGCAGCCGTTGTGAAGATCTTGAACCGCCGGATGCCGTCGGCGGCCTGGCCGCCGTCCAGAGGCTCGATGAGCCCAAGGCCTTCGATCTCCTTGAAGAGCTCCACAATGCCATTGGCCTGAGAGATATCGTGCATCGGCCCCACGGTCAGCTCAAGCATCCGCGGCAGGGTCTTGGCGGGTGTTTCGGCAGCTCGAGCGGGCTCCGGGGGGACGGCCGGCGCTGATGAGGCGGGTTGCGCGAAGGCATGCTCCTCAGCCGCTGCGGACGTTGCAGGCGGTGTGTGAGCCACGCGCGCTGCCGCTGGATGATGCGTCGCGCCGCCGCCATCGGTTTCCACCATCGAACGGATGCCCATCACCAGCGCCGCGGTGTCCACCGGATCGCCGCCCTGGCCTTGATGGCGGCCCAGCATGGCCCGCAGTGCATCGCCCGACTGCAACAGAACATCCACCATGGCGGAGGTGGGGGCCAACTCTCGCCGGCGCAACTTGTCCAGCAAGGTCTCCATCTGGTGAGTCAGCTCGGCGATGTCCTTGAAGCCAAAGGTCGCCGCGCCACCCTTGACGGAATGCGCGCACCGGAAGATCGCGTTGAGATCCTCGTCCTCCGCGCTTTCCAGGTCGACATGGAGCAGCATCTGCTCCATGTTGTCCAGGTTCTCGCCCGCCTCCTCGAAGAAGACCTGATAGAACTGGCTGAGGTCAATGCCGGCGGCAGCGCTGGCAGAGTCGATGTGCAAGTCTGACATGGGGCCTCCCCCTGCTTCAGCGGATCACTTTGCGGATCACCTCGACCAGCTTGGCCGGGTCGAATGGTTTGACCAGCCACCCCGTGGCACCCGCTGCGCGCCCGGCCTGCTTCATCTGGTCGCTTGATTCCGTGGTCAGGATCAGGATGGGGGTGTTCTTGAAGTTTGGGTTTTCCCTGAGTTTTCGGGTCAGCCCAATCCCGTCCAGTCTCGGCATGTTCTGGTCGGTCAGCACCAGGGCGTAATCCTGCTTCAGGGACTTTTCCCAGGCATCGATGCCGTCCACCGCCTCAGTGACGATGAAGCCGGCATTCTTGAGTGTGAAGCTGACCATCTGGCGCATGGACGCAGAGTCGTCAACGGCGAGGATCGAGTGCATGTCAGGGATCTCCGGGGTCCGGTGTTCTTGGTCTGGGGATCTCTCAGAACAGTTCGACGGAACCAGCGTCCATCTCGTCCTGAGTCACGGGATTGGGTTTGATCGGCAGGTCCTCGAGGACTCCGGTGCCGTCTTCGTCGTCTGCCATGGCCGTTGCTGCAAGCCGGTCGGCGCAGCCTCGCAGGCGCTTGGTCGTGTGAGCAAGCAGCTGGGAAGCCATGTCCTGAAACTGCATGCCGGTGATGGCCGACGCCAGAAACTCCATGGCCTGGTGCAGATGGCGCTGGTCCACGTCAGGCTGTTGCGACATCAGCCTGAGGGCCCGTTCGAGGTGTTCTGCAGCACCCTTGAAGTGGCCCAGGAGCGTGTAGCTCGCATCGTCGAGCAGCCGCTGCAGCCGATCCAGATCGTTGGAGGCGATCAGCAGATGATCCTGAAGATCAGCCGCAGCCAACGGGTCCAGCCCCGCCTCGAGGCTCGGACTTTCGATCGGCTCTGCAGCTTGTGGCTTCTGAGGCATCGGGGGTGGATCGTGGGGCATGTGCATCAATGGGGTGTGGTTGATTGTCGCGGCAATTTGGCCTGTTGAGGCTACGGGTCTGCGCGCGTGATGGCATGTGCATCACAGAGGCCCCCGCCTGTGTGTGAGGGGGGCTGCGCGATACTTGACGCCTTGGAGGCTGAATCGATGACGGGTGTGCATTCCCGACAGAGCGACCCTGCGATGGATGCCGTCGCGCAGCCCGTGCCTGACGTGGCCTTGGAGCGAGTACCGCCCACGAGGCCGTCTATGCGTGTGCTGCACCTGGAAGACTCCGAAGACGACCACGCACTGACCGTGTTGCAGCTGCAGCGCGCCGGTATGCGGGTGCAGTGGCGACGGGTGGATACCCTTGAGCATTTCGAGCAGGCTCTCGCAGAAGACTGGGACGCCATCCTTTCGGACTACAGCCTGCCGGGCTTCACCGGCCTGGACGCCCTGGCACGATTGCGCAGCACGGGCCTTGTGCTGCCTTTCATATTGGTGTCGGGCGAGATTGGGGAAGACATGGCCGTCGAGGCCATGCGCAGTGGCGCCAGCGACTACCTGCTCAAGCACAACCTGGCGCGGTTGGTGCCGGCGCTGGAGCGCGCCATCGAGGCCAGTGAGGCCCGGCGTGCCCGCCAGAAGGCCGACCGCGAGCTGGCCGCCTCCAAGGAGCGCCTGTCCGAGTTGGCGCAGCACCTGCAGACCAGCATCGAGAGCGAGCGCACGTCGATATCGCGAGAGATTCACGACGACGTGGGGGGGTCTCTTACGGCGCTGAAGTTTGACCTGGCCTGGGTGGCCCGTCGCGTGAAGGAGCCCGAGGTGCTTCAACGGGTGCAGTCGGCCATCGAGACCGTGACCTACGCCATCGAGGCCAGCCAGCGCATCATGCACAACCTGCGGCCGGCCATCCTGGAGCAGGGTTTGGTGGCGGCGCTGCAGTGGATGACGCAGCGCTTCGAGAAGCGCACCGGCATCGTCACGGTGTTCCGCACCAGCCACGAGACCTTGCCGAACCTGCCCCAGGGTGTGCCCCTCGTGGCCTACCGCACGGCCCAGGAGGCCCTGACCAACGTCAGCAAGCATGCGCAGGCCCGCAAGGTCACGGTCGATCTGTCGCTGTCGCACGGCGTGCTGTCTCTGGAGATCGTGGACGACGGCCGCGGTCTGAGCGAAGGCGCGCTGTCCAAGGCGCGCAGCTTTGGTATCCGGGGCCTGCATGAGCGTGCGGGCACGGTGGGCGGGTGGATGGATCTGTCCAGCAGCCACTCGGGTACCAGCCTCCTCCTGTCCGTGCCTCTTGATCAGGCCGCCCGAGCCGCCCAACAGGCGCAAGGCGTCACCGGCGATGCCGATGGGGCGGGGCAGGCTTCGGCTTTTGCAGATGACGAGAGTGGGGGCGGCCATGATCGAAGTGATCCTCTGTGACGACCATGCGCTGATCCGCCGCGGCATTCGCGACACGCTGTCGGACGCCACCGACATCCGCGTGGTGGGCGAGGCCGGCGAGTATGGGGAGTTGCGTTCGCTGATGCGCCAGCAGCGCTGCGACGTGCTGGTGTTGGACATCAACCTGCCGGGCCGCAGCGGTCTGGATGTGCTGCATGCGCTGAAGGACGAAGGCGCCAGCGTCCGGGTGCTGATCGTCAGCATGTACCCGGAAGACCAGTACGCCATCCGCGCGCTGCGCGCCGGCGCCGCAGGCTACGTCAACAAGGGCGGTGACCCGCAGGAGCTGGTCCAGGCCGTGCGTACCGTGGCCCAGGGCCGCAAGTACGTCACGCCCGAGATCGCGCAAATGCTGGTGGAGAGCCTGACTGCTCCGCCCAGCGAGAACCCCCATGAGCGCCTGTCCGACCGCGAACTCCAGACCCTGCAGCTGATCGCTTCCGGCAAACGGCTGTCCGATATCGCGGACGAACTGCTGCTTTCCCCCAAGACCGTGTCCGTCTACCGCGCCCGCGTGCTGGAGAAGCTGGGCCTGGCCAACAACGCGGAATTGACGGTCTACGCCATCAGGAACGGGTTGGTGGGGGAGGGGTGATCACCTCAGCTGGGCCAGCAGCCGCTCCAGCGTCATCAGGAAGGGCTGTTCCAGCGCCGGCACGATGTAGTACAGCCCCGCCAGCCCCACGCCCAGTGTGATGGGAAAGCCGATGGCGAAGATCTGGATCTGCGAGGCCACCCGTGAGATGAATCCCAGCACCAGGTTGACGAACAAGAGCATGGTGATGATGGGCAGGGCGATCCACAGCCCCGTGGCAAAGATCTCGGCGCCCCAGCGGTGCGGCAGGGTCTTGCGCAGGAACGCGAAGGGCTCCGGGCCGACTGGAAAGGACTGGAAACTGTTGACCACGGCCGAGATGACGATCAGGTGGCCGTTCAGCGCAATGAAGATCCAGGCCACCATGGTGGCGAAGAAGCTGGACGTGGCCGTGATCTGACCTGCGCTGACGGGATCGAAGGAGGCCGCAAAGTTCAGGCCCATCTGCAGGCCAATCAGCTCACCCGCGTACTCCACCGCAGCGAAGACCAGGCGCACGGCAAAGCCGATGGTCACGCCAATCAGCACCTGCTGGATCACCAGCATGACTGCGATGGCAGAGTCCAGCGGCACTACCGGCATTTGCGGCAGCGAGGGCTGTGCCGTGACGGTAATGAAGGCCGCGAGCGCGATGCGCACGCGCAGCGGAACGTTGCGGCGGTTGAACAGCGGCAACGCGGAAAACACAGCCAACACCCGGATGAAGGGCCAGATGAACGGCGACAACCACGCCGTCAGTTGCGCTTCGGTGAAGGTGATCACGGGGTCTCGCGTGGACAGGCCGGCGCGTGTGAAGGCCGGGCGCTCCTCAGGGCACCTCAGCCCACCGAGCCTGGTATGGACAGCAAGATGCTGCGCAGGTACTCCACCAGGGTGGTCATCATCCAGGGGCCCGCCAGGGCCAGCACCACCACCGCGGCGATGATCTTGGGTACGAAGCTCAGTGTGGCTTCGTTGATCTGCGTGGCAGCCTGGAAGATGCTGACCACCAGACCCACCACCAAGGCCGACAGCAGCAACGGTGCGGACACCATCAGCAGGTGGAAGAGTCCCTGCTGTCCGAAGGCGAAGACTTGCTGTGCGGTCATGGGCGTTCAGGTGGCAAAGCTGGCTGCCAGTGAGCCCAGCAGCAGGTTCCATCCGTCCGCCAGCACGAACAGCATCAGCTTGAAGGGCAGGGCCACAAGAACCGGGCTGAGCATCATCATGCCCAGGCTCATCAGCACGCTGGCCACGATCATGTCGATGACCAGGAAGGGGATGAAGATGAGGAAGCCGATCTGGAAGGCGCTCTTCAACTCACTGGTGACAAAGGCCGGCACCAGCACGCGCAGCGGCAGGTCTTCGGGCTTGACGTTGGCTGGTAGCTTGGCCAGCCGGGAGTACAACTGCACGTCGCTCTGACGGGTCTGCTTGAGCATGAACTCGCGCATGGGCACGGAGCCGCGCTGCAGCGCCACGTCAAAGCCGATCTCGTTCTTCGAATAAGGCTCCCAGGCTTGGGTGTACACCTTGTCCAGTGTGGGCGACATCACGAAGAAGGTCAGAAACAGGCTCAGGCCGACGATCACCTGGTTGGGCGGCGCTGCAGGTGTGCCAATGGCCTGGCGCAGCAGGGACAGCACGATGATGATGCGCGTGAAGGCCGTCATCAGCAGCAACACCGCAGGAATGAAACCCAGCGCCGTGAAGAACAGCAGGGTCTGGATGGGCACCGAGTAGCTGGTGCCGCCCGGTCCTTGACCGATCACCAGTGGCAGGTTGCTGCCCTGCGTCTGTGCCCAGGCGGCGCCGCACAGCGTCAACAGGCCCAACCCGGCTGTCAGCACCCTCGCCAAGTGTCGACCCTTCTCCAGACGCGGGCCCAGTCCAGGCTGCTTGCCGATGAGCGCCTGTCTCACGGCTTGTCCTGTGGCGGGTTGCGCAGCCGCTTCAGGGTCTCGGCAAACGTGGCGCCGGTGGTCCCGGTGGACGCCGGGGCCTCGGCCTGGGGTGCCATGCTGTGCAGCAGGGTGATGCTCGAGGGGGTGACCCCCAGGACAATCCACCGCCTGTCATCGCCTTGGCCCACCTCCACGGTGAGCAGGCGCTGGGAACCCGACAGGGCCGTCACCCCCACCACCCGCGTGGGCGATGTTTGTGAACCCTTGACGATGGGCAGGCGCTTGAGCGCCCACAAGGCCACCGGGATCAGAGCCAGGATGAAAACAAACCAGAGGAGGGACGCGATGGGCGTTTCCATGTCGTCCTGCAACTCAAGTGCGGCTGAGACGGCGTAACCGTTCGCTGGGCGTGACGATGTCGGTCAGGCGGATGCCGAACTTGTCGTTGACCACGACCACCTCTCCTTGGGCGATCAGGAAGCCATTGACCAGCACATCCATCGGCTCACCTGCCAGGGCTTCCAACTCCACCACCGAGCCCTGCGCCAACTGCAGGATGTGCTTGATGGGGATGCGCGTACGGCCCAGTTCCACCGTCAGTTGGACGGGGATGTCCAGAATCATGTTCAGGTCACCGCCATTGCCCGGAGCACCGGCTGCCGGTGATGTGCCCGACCCCCCAAAGTTGGTGAAGGACGCCTGTTTGACAGACGCTCCTTCGGCGGAGCCGTTCGGCTTGTCCTCCAGGGCCGCAGCCCATTCGGCGGCCATGCGGTCTTCCTCGGAGATGTTGGAATCTTCAGCGGCCATGGTTGGTCACTCCCAGCCAGCCCGTTTCGGAACTGGTCAACAACTTCTCGATCTTGATGGCGTAATGGCCGTCGTTCACACCGTACTGACAATCGAACACGGGGACGCCGTCCACCTTGGCCTGGATGACGGGCTCCATGTCGAGTTCGACGAAGTCTCCCGGACGGAAGCCCAACAGTTGCTCCACGGTGGCGCGGGCGGTGGCCAGTTCCACCACCAGCTCCACCTCCGCGTCCTGGATCTGGCTCTTGAGCAGATTGACCCAACGCTTGTCGGGCTCTACGGCGTCGCCCTGCACGGTGGAGTACAGCGTGTCGCGTATGGGCTCCAGCATCGCATAGGGGAAGCAGAAGTGGATGGCCCCGGTGACGTCACCGATCTCCAGCGTGAAAGCGGTTGACACCACGATCTCGCTTGGCGTCGCGATATTGGCGAACTGTGGCTGCATCTCCGAGCGCTGGTACTCCAGTTCGATCGGATAGATGCCTGCCCAGGCCCTCTTGAACTCCGCACCTATCGTCTCCACGAGGCGCGTGATGACGCGTTGCTCGGTAGCCGAGAAATCACGTCCTTCGATCCGGGTGTGGAACTTGCCCGAGCCGCCGAAAAGCGCGTCAATGGTGGCAAAGACCAGACTCGGCTCGCACACCACCAGTCCTGTGCCTCTCAAGGGCTTCACAGAAACGATGTTGAAGTTGGTCGGCACCACGATCTCGCGCAGGAAGGCGCTGTACTTCTGCACCTTGGTGCCGCCAATGGAGACTTCGGGGCTTCGACGGATCAGATTGAACAGACCGATACGCACGTTGCGCGCGAACCGTTCGTTGATGATCTCCATCGTGGGCATACGCCCCCGAACGATGCGCTCCTGATTGGCCAGGTTGTACTCGCGCACCCCACCCGCAGACTCCTCCTGCTGCTCGAGCTTCTGACTCTCGCCCGTGATGCCTTGCAGGAGGGCGTCAACCTCATCCTGAGAAAGAATCTGCTGGCTCATGGCAAGGCCCTGGCTTGTCGGTAGGAGACGACCGCGTTCACTGGATGATGAAGTTCGAGAAGTGAACGCCAATCACCGGCGAGATGTCCTCGGGGGAGACGCTGGCCTTCCCCTTGGGGGCTGACGCAGGCTGGTCTTCCTCTGGAGGGGGCTCCATGCCCAAGGCCTTGGCTGCTTCCCGGCGCAACTCTCTGGACAGCTTCAACTTGCCGTCCTTTTCCAACAACTCCGCCGAGGTCTTGTGCGACAGCGTCATGAGGACGCTGTTGCGAATGACCGGCATGAAGTTCTTGACCATGTCAGCGGCCTTCTCGTCGCTCAGCTCGAAAGCCATCTGGATCTGGGCATAACGGTCTGCGTCCCGGTCCGCGAGGTTGACCGTGAAGAGGTCGAGAGTGACAAAGGTGGGCTTGAGCTTCCGGTCTCGCTTGACTGCCTTCGCGGGACCTCCCTCGGTCTCAGCTTCGGCCTCTGCGGCTGCGGCTGCAGCCTTCTTCTTCATGTAGAAGAGGGTTCCACCGCCAGCCAAGCCCAGCAACAACACCACGGCTACGCCCACGATGACGAAGAGCTTCTTGCGGCTCTTCTTGGCAGGGGGGGTGGCTTCGGTCTTGTCAGAGGGCGGTGCAGTCGCCATGGGCTTTCCTCTAGGGCCAGAGTGATCCAGGACTTCCGGATTCTCCGACGAACGGGCCGATTATCGACAGGGCAAGCCCAGTCAATCTCTCGAACAGCGGGGACATCCGCCGTCAGTCCCGTTGCATCTCGTGGCGGTGGGGCGCTGGATGCCCCCGGGCCCTCAGGCGAACATGTCCACCAGGCGCGTGCCCGCAGGCCACCGTACGGTCCCGTCGGCACCCGTTTGCACCTGCATGTTCGTCATGCCATCTGGGAGGTCGCCCATGATGTCGGTGCCTTGACCTGCGAGTGTCCTGGTCATGGTGCCGGGTGCATCGCCCTGGGGCCGGCGCCCATCTGACGGTTGACCAGAGGCGCTGCTCCAGGCGCCTGAGCCCTCCTGGCCGGCCTGTCCCGTACCGGCATCGGAGCCTCCAGGGCTGTTTCTGGGCCGTCCAGCAGCCTCGTCGCCTGGTTGGAAAACCCCACCGCCCGCCAGCGTGAAGCCCGCATCACGCAGCGCGCCCGCCAGAGCCGGCATGGATTGCTCCAACACCTGCCGCGTGGCGGCCAGCTCGGCTGTCATGTCCACCCGGACCTGCTGTCCGTCCAGCGACAACTTCAGCGCCACGGGCCCCATCTCCACCGGGTTGAGGTGCAGGCGTGCCTGCTCCACACCGTCGCGCACCATGGTGGCAATGCGCGCGCTGAATGCGGGCACGAACTCGGCTTGATGGATGCCGTGCGGAATCGCGGATTCCGCAGTGGTGGGCGTGGTGCTGGTGTTCATCACCGCCGAGAAACCGGCTGCCCCTGCGCCCGGAGCCATCAGGTTGCCCACGATCTGCGGCAAGGCGGTCTGGTTTGACTGTGGCCGGGGCTCGACCGCCTTGGAAGTGTTTGGTGGCTCCACCCGAAGGCTCTCGCTAGGTGGTGATGCCCCTGGCCCCTTGGTGCTGTCCGTCGCCATCGCAGGTTCGGCTTCGCCGGAGCGCGGCATCGACTTGCGCAGCGCTGCAGCCGCTGAAAGGGCCTCGCCCGTGGACGATTCGGACGTCTTCGCCAGGTCTTTCGGCGTGCTCTTGGTTGCTGCTCCCAGGGCCTCTGCCTGGCCCTTTGCGCCCTGGCTGGGCTGCAGAGGGGCCGTCGTACGGTCGGTCGGTGCACGTACGGTGCCCGTCATCAGCTGGTTCAGCAGTTGGGCCACCTCCGGTGCCACCCCGTGTTGACCGGAGGCTGCATCTTCGACCGTCTTCTCATCGCCACCTTCTTCGGGCGCGGCACTTGCTGCGTCGGGCCGTTCGGTTTCCTCACCGACTTCAACTTTGGTTTCCTTGGGAACGGTCGTTGCTGTTCGAGCCTCTTGCGGACCGGACGGCCTTGCTGAAGAGGCGGCGGCGGGACGGTTGGGCATAACTGCCTCACCCTGGGCGGCGCGATCCAGCAGGCTGGAGAAGCTGGGCTGCGTGTCCGAGCCTGCCCTGGTTGGAGTGGAGGCGAAGTTGCCGATCGAGGCGGCCCCTTGCGAGGCGTTCATGCCGGCGCTGCTGCCTCCGGGTGAAGCGGGTAGCAGCGAGGTGACCAGGAAGGATGCTTGCATGGTGTTGAGCTCTGCCGGGCGGATCAGTGGAGGCGTGGTCAGCCGAGCGCCGCTGCGGACAGCGACTGCCGGGTCAACCAGGCTGACCGCTGCGCTGCTTCGTCAGTCTGCTTCTGGTCTCGGCGCTGCTGCGCGAGCTGGAAGGTTTCGATCCGACGTCCGAGGAGTTTCTTGATCGCAGCCACCCGTGTCTCCGCCTCAACCAGCCGATGCCGCTGGCGTTTCAGGTTCAACTCGGCTTGTCGCTGCTGCAGCATCAGTTGTTGCATGGCCTGATCCAGGCGCTGCATGAAGCTGCGGTAACACTGAACGATCTCGATGCCGCCTGACTGATGGAACTGCTGCTGCCATCGGCCCACGTAATCGGCACGGTACTGCGTGAACTGCGTCAGTTGGGCGTTCAGGCGCTCGAGGTGGTCTTGGGCCTGGCGCACGGTCAACGCGATGGCGTCGCGGTCGGACTCTTCGCGCTCGAGCAAGATCTGCAGAGACTCGGTGTTGGGTGTGTTCATGTTTCCTTCAGGCGGCCAGCGTCATCAGGCGGCGTCGGCACTCATCCATCGGCGCCCGCTCCAGCATGTCTTGCTGCAGCAGTGCGGTGATCTGCGGTTGCGTCTGCACCGCGATGTCCAGCTCTGTGTCATGGCCGGGCGCGTAGGCGCCCAGCTGGATCAGGTCGCGCGCCTTGTTGTACTTGGCGAGCATCTGGCGCACCCGGCGAGCGGCGTGGATCTGCTCTTTGGGCGCCACCGAGGTCATCACCCGTGAAATGCTGCGCTCCACGTCGATGGCGGGAAAGTGGCCGCTCTCGGCCAGCTCGCGCGAGAGCACGATGTGGCCGTCCAGGATGCCGCGCGCCGCATCTGCAATCGGGTCCTGAGGGTCGTCGCCCTCGCTG
>CAISJH010000453.1 GCA_903885585.1 uncultured beta proteobacterium | reverse complement strand
TAAGAATAGTTCGGTTTGGCCACTGCGATCCTCGGTGTAATGGTTGGTGATGGCCGTATCAGAACACAAGCGTACGCACGCCCGTTGAGCAGCCCAGCAAGCAGGTGTGGGCCTTGTGGCGAGCGAAGATGCCTACCGTCACCACGCCAGGCCACTGGTTGATCTCGGCTTCCAGGGCCAGCGGGTCCTCGATGCGAAGGCCCCGCACGTCAAGGATGGGATGCCCGTTGTCGGTCAAGACGCCGGGCCGGGCAGTGGCCTGGCCTCCCAGTGCGGCGAAGCGACGTGCCACCTGGGCGGCGGCCATCGGGATGACCTCCACCGGCAGCGGGAAGGCGCCCAGTACCGCCACCTGCTTGGACTCGTCGGCGATGCAGACAAACCGGTCGGCCAAGTCAGCCACGATCTTCTCGCGTGTGAGCGCGGCGCCGCCGCCCTTGATCATGAAACCGCGCGGGTCGATCTCGTCAGCGCCGTCGACATAAACGGCCAGACGGTCTACGTTGTGCGCTTCGAGCACGGCAATGCCATGCGCCTTGAGACGCTGGGTGCTTTGCTCCGAGCTGCTGACGGCACCCTTGAGCGGCACCCGAGCCTCGGCCAGGGCATCGATGAACTTGTTGACGGTCGAGCCCGTGCCCACGCCCAGCACCGAGCCCGGGGTCACAAGAGCAACGGCAGCGCGGCCGACGGCGGCCTTCAGTTCGTCCTGGGTCATCTGTCCTGAGCTGCCCGCACGGCGAAGCCTGCGAAGCGGTGTTTGCGAGAATTGGAAGATTATGGCCCTGCTCCCCTACGCGCTGACCCGCCCCTTCCTCTTCGGCCTGGACCCGGAGCAGGCCCACGACCTGACGCTGGGCGCCATCGCCGCACTGCAGAACACACCGGCACAGTGCCTGTGGCAGCAAGCCCGCGTCAGCGACCCCGTCACGGTGGCGGGCCTGCGCTTTCCCAACCGCCTGGGCCTGGCAGCCGGGCTGGACAAGAACGGCCGTTGCATCGACGGGCTGGGCGCGCTGGGCTTCGGTTTCATCGAGGTGGGCACGGTCACACCGCTGGGCCAGAGCGGCAACCCCAAGCCGCGCATCTTTCGCCTGGTGGAGCACCGCGCGCTGATCAACCGCCTGGGCTTCAACAACGAGGGCCTGGCCGCCTTCATCGCCAACGTCCGGCGCAGCCGCAGCTTCCGCGCGGGCGGCGGCATCCTGGGCCTGAACATCGGCAAGAACGCGGCCACGCCCATCGAGCGGGCCACCGACGACTACCTCACCTGCCTGGACGGCGTGTACCCGCACGCCGACTACGTCACGGTCAATATCTCCAGCCCCAACACCAAGAACCTGCGCTCGCTGCAAAGCGACGAGGCCCTGGACGCCCTGCTGGGCGCGCTGCAGACACGGCGCGAGGCCCTGCGCCAGACCCACGGTCGCCAAGTGCCCATGTTCCTGAAGATCGCGCCTGATCTGGACGAGGCGCAGATCCAGGTCATCGCCGCGACGCTGCAGCGCCATGGCATTGACGGGGTGATCGCCACCAACACCACGCTGTCGCGGGAGGCGGTGGCCGGCCATGCGCATGCGGGCGAGGCCGGTGGCTTGTCGGGTGCGCCCGTCCTGGATGCGAGCAACCGCGTGATCCGTACGCTGCGACAGGCGCTGGGTGCCAGCTACCCCATCATCGGGGTGGGCGGTGTGATGTCCGGCGACGACGCACGGGCCAAGCTCGAGGCGGGCGCAGACCTGGTGCAGATCTACACCGGCTTCATCTACGGCGGCCCACCGCTCGTGACCGAGGCGGCCCGGGCGATGGCTGCGGCGCGGCGCTGACCAGCGCTGGCGGCCAACGCCTGCACCTCCAGCCAGTCCACGGTCGGACACTCGCGGCTCACAAGAACCGATCACCGCCACCGGCCCCTCTCCCATGCAAGCCCCCCTCCTCGCCCAGGTACTGCAGTTGGCGGAGTCGGAGCGGACCGCCGGGCGACCAGCCGCAGCCGAAGACCTGTGCCGCCGGCTGCTCGACGAGCTGCCGGACTGCGCCGACGCCTGGAACCTCCTGGCCATCCTGTACGCCGATGCCGGACGCGACTTGCAGGCGGCGGCCTGCCTGGAACGGGCGATGCAAGCGGCGCCCGGCCACGCCGCTTACCCTGCCAACCTGGGCGAGTTGATGCGGCGCGCCGGCTTGCCCGAGCGTGCGGTCGAGCTGGGTCTGCGCGCCGTGCAGTTGGACCCTAACCATCTGGTGGGGCACCTCAACCTGGGCTTCGCGCTGCTGGACCTGGGC
>CAISJH010000452.1 GCA_903885585.1 uncultured beta proteobacterium | reverse complement strand
GGCAGCCCTTTCCCTGGGGACCAGCACCCCGCCATGGTGGCGCTGCAGACGGGCCATGAGGTTCGTGATGTGGTGATGGGCGTGCATGTGCCCGACCGCCCGGAGCACAGCTCACACGTCTGGATCCTGGTCAATGCCGTGCCCCTGTTTGAAGACGGCAAGTTGCACCAGGTCTACGCCACCTTCGAGGACATCACCGAGCGTGAACTGCTGGCCCGTGAGGTCAAGCGTCAGGCCACCACCGACTTTCTCACCGGCGCACCCAACCGCCGCAGCTTCATGTCGCGTCTCACGCTGGAGTTCGACCGCGTCAAGCGCAAGCCCGCGTTGCAGTGCGGGCTGCTGGGGTTGGATCTGGACCATTTCAAGCGCGTCAACGACACCTGGGGCCATGCCGCGGGCGACGCCGTGCTGTGCCACCTGGTGAACCTCGTGCAAGGCCTGATCCGCAGCACCGACCTGCTGGGCCGCACGGGCGGGGAGGAGTTTTCTCTGCTGCTGCCCGACACGCCGCCTGAGGCGGTGCTGGCCATGGCCGAGCGGCTGCGGCAGGCGGTGGCCCGCAGCCCGGTGCACTTTGACGGCCAGCGTATCGACATCAGCCTGAGCATTGGCGCGAGCCTCATCGCCGCCGCCGATGCCGACCCCGACGCTGTACTGGCACGGGCTGACGAAGGTTTGTATGCCGCCAAGGAGAGCGGTCGCAACACGGTGCGGGCCTGCTGGCCGGTGTGAGCCCCGGCCCAGTTCTCCAGGCTCAGACTTCCCGGCCCGCTCGGTTTCCGCCGTGCATGGCACCTTCGATGTAGCCCACTTCGGCCCCGTCGCCCACGGCCGTGATGGGCACGCTGAGCACCGACAGGGACTCCGCCAGGGTGTGGTCGGGCTCGGCACCGATGGCCAGCACCACGGAGTCGGCCGGCGTGCGCTGCTGCGCTCCCTGTGCATCTCGCCACAGCACCTCGCGCGCCTCGATGGCCTCCACCGTGGCTTGCATGTGCAGCTGTCCGTGGGTGCGCACGGTGTCCAGCACCCGCCAGCGCCGCACGATGCTCAGTTCGCGCCCAGGCTTGTCGCTGGGCTCCAGCACCGTGACCTCGCGGCCGCGCTCCAGCAAGAACTCCGCCAGCTCCAGGCCCACCAGCCCGCCGCCCACGATCACCACGCGCCGGCCCAGTGGCATCCACAGCTTGGACAAGCCCTTGAGGGCCTGCTGGCTGTCGGTCACCCCCAACATGCCGCCGGCCTTGAACAGCGCGCGCTCGGCCAGATTCAGCTTGGCCCGGGCGATCTCGTCGGCGCCGTCACCCGTCATCAGGCGGCGCAGCTCATCGCCGCTCCAGACATGGCGCTGGTCTGCACCCGGCATGGCGGGTGCCGCTCGCCGAGCACCTGTGGCCACGATGAGCGCGTCGGGCTTCAGCGCCTCCACCGTCTGCGCAGTGGCGGCGGTGTTCAGTCGCACCTGAATGGGCAGGCGCTTGACCTGCTCCACCAGATGGTCCAGCAACGCGCCGTTTTCGGCGTAGGCCAGAGCGGCAAAGAAGAGGGTGCCGCCCAGACGGTCGCTGCGCTCCAGCAGCGTCACCCGGTGCCCGCGCAGCGCGGCCACCCGCGCGGCTTCCATGCCACTGGGGCCGCCGCCCACCACCACCACGTGGCGCGGCGTGGCCGTGGGTTCGACGGCGGCCTCGAACTCATGACCGGTCAGCGCGTTGACGGCGCACTTCACGCGCTGGTTGACAAAGATCTGGCTCACGCAGGCGTAGCAATAGATGCACGGCCGGATGTCCTGCGGCCGGTTGGCTGCGAGCTTGATCGGGATTTCGGGGTCGGCCAGCATCTTGCGCGCCATGGCCACGAAGTCATAACGGCCGGCGCCGATGTCCTGCGCCGCCAGGTCGGGCTCGATGCGTCCGGCGGCGATGACCGGGATGCTCACGGCGGCCTTCACAGCTTGCGTGTTGGAGACAAACCCGCGCGGCGCGTGCACCAGTGGCGCTTCGGTGAAGGCCGTACCCGTGGTGATGGTGGCGTAGGCCGACACGCTGATGGCATCTGCCCCCGCGCCCTCGCACAGCTGGGCCGTGGCCACGGCATCGGCCAGCGTGATACCGCCCGGTGTGCGCAGTTCCTCAGCATCCAGCCGCACCCAGACCGGAAAGCCCGCGCCGCAGCGCGCCTTGATGGCGCGGATCACCTCCAACAGCAGCCGGGCGCGGTTCTCCAGCGGGCCACCGTACTCGTCCTGCCGTTGGTTGTAGTAAGGCGACAAGAAGCCCGCCAGGATGTAGGTGTGGGCGCCGTGAACCTCCACGCCATCAAAGCCCGCAGCCTGCGCTCGCGCGGCGGCGGCGGCGAAGAACTCCACCATCTGCGCGATGTCGGCGGGGTCCATCACACGCAGGCGCGGCCGGGTCTTGCCCAAACCGCCCACGAAGGTGGCCATCTCCTCGGTGGTGAGGGCCTGCAGCATGTCGGTCTTGGTGTGCGGGGGCAGCGAGGGCACCCACAGCTCGCGCCCGGCGGCCAGGTCATGCGTGGCCGTCTTGCCGGCGTGCTGCAGTTGCATGGCGATCTTGGCGCCGTGCGCGTGGACGCGCCGGGCGAGTGCGGCCAGCCCGGGTATGAACTCGTCGCTCGAGACACCCACCTGGAAGGGTTCGGCCGTGCCCGCGGGGAAGGCCACCGCGCACACACCCATGGTCAGCAGCCCGGCCCCGCCCTTGGCGCGCGCCTCGTAGTAGGCCTGAATGCGCTCGCCGCAGCGGCCGTCGTCCTCGGCGAAGTTGGAGCCCATGGGGGCCATCACGATGCGGTTGCGCAGCTCCAGTCCGCCGATGCGGCCGGGTTGGAGGAGGGCGGCAAAGGGGGAGGGGTGTTCGGTGTCCAGTCGGGGGTTCATGGCCAGGGATTCTGGGAGCCGGGGCGCTGCAGGCATCGTCCGAACGGACGCCGACCTCGGCGCTGTGAACGTGCACCATCACTTCATGCTCACTCCACCCCTGTCGCGTGAAAGGCTAAGCGCCCTCCAGGGTGCATGCACGCCGCGCTCGACGCGCCTTGCGCAGAGGCTCCACACGGCCCTGAGCGGGCTGTGTCGCCTGCTGGCAGGTGCTGCCGTGGGGCTTTGCCTGGCGTCAGGGGCCGCGGCCCACACCGAGGACGAAGACCGCCTGATGCGCGTCTTTGACCCCGCTCACGTGGCTGCGGCGCGTGCGGCCGTGGTGCGGGAGCAGCCTGCGCTGGTGCAGGCCATCAGCCGAGGGGGTGCCTTTGGCGGTGAGTTTTCACGCCCCATCGCAAACCGCATGTACAGCCGCACCGACGCCGCGGCCATCGCCGATGCCAAGGCCAAGGTGAAGGTGGAGCCCTACGGCCCGCGCAGCTGGTTGCTGCGTCTGCCCTTCGTCAATGTGGCGGTGTTCGACACCGACGAGGGCCTGGTCCTGATCGACTCTGGCTACGCGCCAGCTGGACCGATGCTGCGCGAGTTGTTGCCGACGCTGAGCCCCCGGCCGGTGCACACCATCGTGCACACCCACTACCACGCTGACCATGCCTGGGGTGCCTGGGCGCTGATGGACCGCGGGCCAGGCGGGGCGGCGCCGCGCGTGGTCACCACTGCCGGCTTCCTGGACCAGATGCAGCAGGACCTTGCCAGCCACGGCCTGGTCGCACGCAACAACCAGCAGTTCGCCGTGCCCCTGAACTGGGCGGATGTCATTCGGCCGACGCAGACTTTTCACGGCAGCACCACGCTGACGGTAGGCGGCGAGCGCTTCGTGCTCACCCATGCCCGCGGCGAGACCGAAGACCAGCTCTGGGTGTGGGTGCCCTCACGCCGCATCGTGGCCAGCGCCGACTACTACCAGGGCTTCTTGCCGAATGCCGGCAATGGCAAGCGCCGCCAGCGCTACGTCGAAGACTGGGCCCGCGCACTGCGTGACATGGCCGCGCTGCGCCCCGAGGTGGTGTTGCCCATGCACGGGCCGGCACTCACCGATTCAGCTGACATCCAAGACCGGTTCACCGGCCACGCCGCCCTTTTGGAGAGCGTGGCAGTCCAGGTGCTCCAGGGCCTGAATGCCGGCTGGCGCGTGGACCAGGTGGTGGATGCGGTGGTGCTGCCGCCGGAGCTGGCACGCCGGCCCGACGCCAAGGAGGACTACGGCACCGCGCGTGACATCGCGCGCATGGTGGTCAAGCAATACGGCGGCTGGTGGGATGACATCCCCTCCCACTGGAACCCGGCATCGCGGGCCCGGCAGGCGCGCGAGATGGCTGCCCTGGCGGGCGGCGCGTCCGCGTTGATCGAACGTGCCCGTTCGTTGGTGGCCACCGAACCAGCTTTGGCCGCTTCCCTGGCCGACTGGGCCTGGTTGGCTGCCCCGCGTGACCGCGCTGTGCTGCAAGGCGCTTTCGACATCTACGTGCGGCGTGTGAACGACCGCCCGGCGGCTACCACCACTCAAGAGGCGCTGGTGTACTTCGAGCACCTCACGCGACTGAAGCTGTTGATGCAAGACGCCAACCGCTGAACTCGCAGCCAACCAGATCTCTATCCACCAAATTACGTGATTCCATGACCACCATCGCCCTTTCTGGTTCACGCTCCGGCATCGGTGCCGCAACGGCTGCCGCACTGGCAGCGCTGGGCCACCGCATCATCGGCATCGACCTGCGCGATGCCGACGTTTGTGCAGACCTTTCAAGCGCCGACGGCCGTGCCGCCGCCGTGCAGCAGGTGCTGAGCCAATGTGGGGGTGTGCTCGACGGCATGGTGTTGTGTGCAGGCCTGGGCGCGCATGTGGAGCCGGCTTCCAAGATCGCCGAGGTCAACTACTTCGGTGCGGTGACCTTGCTTGATGGCCTCTTGCCCGCCCTGCAACGCGGGCATGCCCCCAGCGCGGTCGTCGTCTCTTCAGTGGCCTCGTCGCAACTGCCCTGGGACAAGAATCCGCTCGGCGCGGCGCTGGAAGCCGGCGACGAGGCCGCCGTGGCCGCCATCTGCGCCGGCGCCGGCCCCAAGGCCGGGCATCTGGCCTATGCCGGCTCGAAGAACGCCGTGACCGTGGCCGTGCGCCGGCGTGCAGTGGCATGGGGCCGGGCCGGCGTGCGGCTCAACACGGTGGCACCCGGGGCCGTGGAGACCCCCTTGCTGCAAGCGGGCCTGGCCGACCCTCGCTACGGCCAGGCCATCCAGAACTTCGTGGCCCCGATTGCCCGGCGGGCCCAGCCGGCGGAGATCGCTTCGATGATCGCCTACCTGATGGGTCCCGCGGCGGGCTTCATCCACGGGGCGCAGTTCTTCGTCGATGGCGGCATCGATGCGATGGCGCGGCCCACGGTGTTCTGAATCAGGCCGTCGTCGAACCCCCGCAGCCGACATCCTTGCCTTTGCAGCCCACACCCTGAGCAGAGCACTCCCCATGACCGACACCCCCCTCACCAGCCCCACTGCCTACGCCGGCATCCGGTGCACCCCGCTCACGCCGGCCATCGGTGCGGAACTTTCCGGGGTCGATCTCTCAGGCCCCTTGAGCGACGAGGCTGTGGCGGGCATCCGCCAGGCCTTGCTCGACTGGAAGGTGATCTTTTTCCGCGATCAGTACCTCGACACGGACCAGCACTTGGCGGTTGCACGCCGCTTCGGCACGCCCAGCATCCACCCGCTGGTCAATCACAAGCCCGGCTACCCCGAGGTGCTGGCGATCAGCCGCAACCGCGACAGAAAGGGCATGGAGAACCTCTGGCATGCCGATGTAACCTTCCTGCCCAACCCGGCCATGGGCTGCCTGCTGTACTCGCACGACGTTCCCACCGTGGGCGGCGACACCCTTTTTGCTGACATGTACGCAGCGTATGAGGGTCTGTCTGATGAAGTGAAGCAGACGATCGAAGGCAAGCAGGCCATCCACGACTTTCGCCAGCACCGCGTCCTGATGCGCAAAGCCGGGGTGAGCGAGGAGAAGATTGCCGGCTACGAAGCGCAGTTTCCGCCGCGTGCACACCCGGTGGTACGTACCCACCCGGAGACGGGGCGCAGGCTCTTGAACGTCAACATCGGGTTCACCGAATACATCGTCGGCATGGATCGTGCCGAGTCTGATGCTTTGCTGCAGCACCTCTACGCCCAGGCCAGCGTGCCCGAATACCAGGTGCGGTTCAAGTGGACAAAGAACTGCCTCACCTTCTGGGACAACCGCGCCACTCACCACTACGCGGTGTCGGATTACTGGCCCGCAGTGCGCACCATGGAG
>CAISJH010000451.1 GCA_903885585.1 uncultured beta proteobacterium | reverse complement strand
GCTGGAGTCGGGGAAGAACTGCTGCTGCACCTTGCCCATGCCGGCCACACCGGCGCCGAACAGCGCCACGGTGGCGGCAATCGTCCACCAGCGGTGGCGCACGCAGGCGTTCACCAGCGCTCGAAAGCGCGTGTAGAACGGAGTGTCGAAGAGCTCGTGTGCCTGCCCTGAAGCACTGGGCCGGTTCTTCAGCAGGGCGGCCCCCATCCAGGGGACAAAGTACACCGATACGAGCCAGGAGATCACGAGCGCAGCCGAGGTCACGGCAAAGATCGCGAAGGTGTACTCGCCCGTGACCGACTTGGCCAGGCCGATGGGCAAGAAGCCCGCGGCCGTGATCAGCGTGCCCGTGAGCATGGGCATGGACGTGACCTCGTAGGCGTAGGTGGCCGCGTACACCTTGTCGTGGCCCTCCTCGAGCTTGCGCACCATCATCTCCACGGCAATGATGGCGTCGTCCACCAGCAGGCCCAGCGCGATGATCAGCGAGCCCAGCGAGATCTTGTGCAGGCCCACGCCCCAGTAGTACATGGTGACGAAGGTGATGGCCAGCACCAGCGGGATGGTCAGCGCCACCACCATGCCGGGCCAGATGTCGATGCGCAAGGGTCGTGTGTGCAGGCCCAGCGCGATGAAGCTCACCGCCAGCACGATGGCAATCGCCTCGATCAGCACCTTGACGAATTCGCTGACCGACGTCGAGACGGCCTGGGGCTGGTCCTGCACCTGCTCCAGCGTGATGCCCGCGGGCAGGCCCTGGCGAATGCTCTGCAGCTCCGCTTGCAGCAGCTTGCCCAGCGCGATGATGTCCCCGCCCTTGGCCATGGACACGCCCACGGCGATGACCGGCTTGCCCTGGTGGCGCACCAGCACCTGCGGCGGCTCCGCCACACCGCGCCGCACCTCGGCGATTTCGCCCAGTTGCAGCATGCTGGCCGTCCCCGTGGTCGGGTTGACGGCGCGGATGGGCATGCGCCGCAGGTCGTCCAGCGACTTGAAGGCGCCAGGCACCCGCACCTGCAGGTTCTGACTGCCGGCGTCGAACACGCCTGCGCCCTCGACCGCGTTCTGCGCGGCCAGCTGTGCGAGCACCTGATTGAAGTCCAGGCCCATCTGGGCCAGGCGCTTGTGCGATATCTCGACGAAGACCTTCTCTGCCTGCACGCCGAAGAGTTCGACCTTGGCCACGTCGGGCACGCGCAGCAGGCGCGAGCGCACCCCCTCGGCAAAGACGCGCAACTCCTCCTGCGAGAACCCGTCGGCCGACAACGCGACGATGGAGCCGTAGACGTCGCCGAAGTCGTCGTTGAAGAAGGGGCCGATCACGCCCTGCGGCAGGGTACCCCGCCCGTCGTTGAGGCGCTTGCGCACCTGGTACCAGACGTTGCCCACCTCCCGTGCGGGCGAGCTGTCCTTGATCTGCAGGATGGTGACCGACTCACCAGGCTTGGTGTAGCTGCGGATCACGTCGGCATACGGAACTTCCTGGGCCAGCCGCTCGATCTTGTCGGTGACCTGCTCGGCCATCTCCTGTGCGCTGGCACCGGGCCACCAAGCCTGCACCACCATGGCGCGGAAGGTAAAGGGCGGGTCTTCGTCCTGGCCGAGCTGGAAGTAGGCCGCGATGCCCAGCACCAGCAGCACCACCATCAGGTAGCGCGTCAGCGGCGCATGCTCCAGCGCCCAGCGGGAGATGTTGAAGCGGTGCCGCGAGCGGGGCAGTGGTTTCGAGGGCGTATCAGGCGAAAAGGGCGGAACGTCGCCTTGCGGGGCGCTCACGGCTTGGGCTCCACGTACAGCGTCACCTTCTGTCCGGGCGAGAGGGTGTGCACGCCGGCCGTCACGATGGTCTCGCCCGGCTGGAGGCCGCCCGCAATCGCGATCTGGTTGCCCACGGGTGCGAGCGGCTGCACGGCACGCAGCTGCACCGTCATGCTGGTGCGGTCCAGCACCCAGACTTGCGACTTGTCGCCCTGCTCAAGGAGGGCCGTCAGTGGCAACAGCAGCGCCTGCGCCACGGGCGGACCCGGCACCACCACGGCGGCGGTCTGGCCCAGCGAGACGGGCGCCTTGCCCAGGTCGGCCTTGACCAGGAAGGTGCGGGTGGCGGGGTCGGCGGCGGCAGCCACCTCGCGCACAGTGGCGGGCCAGGTGCGGGTGTCGGCGCCCCACAGGCGCACGGTCAGCTTGCCCGTGCGGCCCTGCAGCGCGCGCACGGCGGCCACGCGGTCTTCCGGCACGCTGAACCAGGCGTCGCGCGGGCCGTCGTGCGCCAGCCGCAGCACGGGGGCACCTGCGGCCACCACCATGCCGGGCTCGGCCTCCACGGCGGTGATCACCCCGCTGGCGTCGGCCAGCAGCGCGGCGTAGCCAGACTGGTTGGCCTGCACGTTGAGCTGCGCCCGGGCCTGCTCGACCGCGGCGCGCGCACTCTTCACGCCGGCTTCGCGGCGCTCCAGCTCAGCGCCGCTGATGAAGCCCTGATCACGCAGCGTGACAAAGCGCTTGAACTCGCTCTCGGCCACGTCCAGCTGGGCTTGGGCAGAGGCGAGCGCGGCGCGTGCCGCCTCCTGACCGAGCTTGAGGTCCTGCGGGTCCAGCCCTGCCAGGTTCTGGCCGGCCCGCACCGTCTGCCCCACCTGCGCCGAGCGTTCCACCAGCTTGCCCGGCACCCGAAAGCCCAGCCGTGACTCCACGCGGGCGCGCACTTCGGCGGCGAATTCCAGTTGCGGCTGCGCTGGCACCGTGCCCACCACCCAGGTGCGTACGGCGCGCACGGGCTCCACGGCCGCTGGGGGCGGCTGGCAGGCCGTCAAGACGAGGGCGGCCAGCGGCGCGAAGACAAGGGTACGCCAGCGGCGCGAGATGCGCCGGACGCGCGAGGTGCGCCCGGCAGTGATTGCGCCCGTGGCGCAGCAGGGTGAGTTGTTCATGAAGCCTTCGGCTTGACGGTGTCAAGTCAAGGGGCGCGATGCTACCTCCAACCCGGGCGCCAGCGTTACGTCGGGGCAGCGCCTGCGGCGCCCGAGGGGTGGCCGGCTCTGGCGGCGGCTTCAGGGGGTATGGATCAGGACCGCCCGCCGTCCACGCAGATCACCTGCCCGGTGACCCAGGCGGCCTGGTCGCTGGCCAGAAAGGCTGCCGTCCATGCGATGTCCTGCGCGGTGCCCAGGCGCCGCAGGTGGATGCTCTGCACCAGGCGCTGCTGGCCCTCGGCCCCGTAGGCCTCCCAT
>CAISJH010000450.1 GCA_903885585.1 uncultured beta proteobacterium | reverse complement strand
GCCCTGGTGGCGCTGGCTGCCCGGCTCGGTGCGGGCCAGCACGAAGATCCAGTCCGACAGATGGGCCCAGGAGGTCCAGACCTTTTGCCCGTCGATCACCCACTGGCCGTCTTCCAGCCGCGCACGGGTGCGCACCGCGGCCAGGTCGGAGCCGGCGCCGGGCTCGGAGTAGCCCTGGGCCCAGAACTCGCGCCCCTCGCGGATGGGCGGCAGAAAGCGCGCCTGCTGCTCGGGCGTGCCGTGCATCAGCAGCGTGGGCGCCAGCAACTGCTCGCCGATGTGGCCCAGCCGCCCCGGCCCGCCGGCCCGCGCGTACTCCTCATGAAAGGCCACCTGCTCAGCCAGCGACCAGCCGCGCCCGCCGTGCTCGCGTGGCCAGCCCACGGCGGTCCACCCACCCTCGGCCAACGCCTGCTCCCAGCGGCGAGCCAGGCCGGCGTCGAAGCCCGGCTCGCCCGGGCCGTGCAGGCCTTTCAATTCCGCAAATTCGCCTTGCAGTTGGGAGTCCAGCCAGGCGCGGATCTCGCAGCGGATGGCTTTGGAGGGGTCAGCGAGTTCGCAACGCTCGGCGGCTGCGGTGGCACCGGCTTCAGACGCTTGCACCGTGAGGGATTTGTTCCCAATAGACATGGCGGGCAATGGCGTGCCCATCTCTGCGGCGTTCGGGGCCGCCATCGGGTTCGCCTGCCAGTCCGCCGATGCAAGTGCCTTGGATAACGGCTGCAGCAGCTGCTCGGCCACCTCGTCCAGCCACACCCCCTCGGCACCAAAGCGCTGCGCCGCCGCCTGCGCCCGGCGCAGCATCAGGTGAGCGTCCACCTCCCACGTGTACCCGGCGCCGCCGTGCAGCTGCAGGTTCTCGCGCGTGCAGAACAGCGCGGCCTCCGTGGCCAACACCCGGGCCTGGGCGGCAGCCTGGGTCAGCTGGGCCGCCGTCGCGCCGGGCTGGTCGAACAGCGCCGCCGCGCCCTGCACCGCCGAGCGGGCCGACTCGAGCGCCACCATCATCTGCGCGCAACGGTGCTTCACAGCCTGGAAGGAGGCCACCGGGCGGCCGAACTGCACGCGTTGGCCGGTGTAGCCCACGCTCGCCGCCAGGGCGGCGTCGGCCAGCCCCACCTGCTCCGCCGCCAGTGCCAGCGCACCCACCTGCCGGGCACGCGCCAAGGCGGCCTCCACGGCAGGGCCCGTGCCCAGGCAAGCTTCGGCAGGGAGTTGCAGACCCGCAGCCCGCACATCGGCCAAGCTTTGCGTCAGGTCGATGCCGCGGCGCGGGGTGATCTGCAGGCCCTGCGCGCTGGGCGATCCGCGCTCCACCACAAACAAGGCCATGCCCTGAGCCGTCTGCGCAGGCAGCAGCAGCACCTGCGCGTGGGCGACCGCTGGCACCTGCGGCCAGTGTCCGTCCAGCACCCAAAAGTCGCCGTGGGTCTGGCCCTCGACCGCCCTCTCCAGACGCCCGATGGCGGCCCCGCCGCCACGCGGAAGCGCTTGCCCAGCCTCCCCGGCATCCTCAGTCTCAACGGCCGAATCGACATGGACGGCTTGAGCAGCTTTCGGGGCCCCCATGGCCAAGGTAATCACTGGGGGCACTTCGTCCAACAAACGCTGCACCCAAGGCGCGCCTTGCAGGCCAGGGGCGGTCAGCACCGAGGTGCAGAGCGCGGCCACTTCGAGAAAGGGCACGGGCGCCAGGTGCGCGCCCAGCGCTTCTTCCAGCACCACCAACTCCCGCAGGCCAAGGCCCAGGCCACCTTGTGCCTCCGGCACTGTCAGGCCGCACCAGCCCAGTTCGGTGAGTGCATGCCACAACGCCGGGTCGTGCCCCGTGCCGGCGTCCACCACGGCACGCACCACCGCCCGCGTGGCGCGGCGCTGAAGAAAGTCTCTCGCCGCGTCGGCGATCTCGCGTTGGGCCTCGTCAGGCTGCAGGTCGTGCATGGGCTGTCACATTGATCCGCGGATACAGATATGCGGTTTCACGTCCGCGGCTTTGTATCCACCACGCATCAAGGCTATCAGCCGCCGGCACCACCAGATACGTCTGAACGGGTGAGGCGAAGCACTCGAGGGCGAGCGCGGCCGATAGGGCCCCAGCCAAGCGCCTCGTGGCCGGCTGCCAACACCATGCCGCCGGACTATCATGCCGCGACGATGGAAGCACACTCGCAAGGCCCGTTGCAGACCTTCATGCGCGCCCTGGCGCAGGCCTTCCCGCAGCGGCCCGACGTTCAGGGGGCGCGCTTTGACGGCACGGTGGAGCAGGCCTGGGAGGCCTGGACGCAGCGCCTGGGCCTGTCGGACGACCAGCTGGCGCAGGCGCTGGCGCCGCATTACGGCGTGCCCGCGGCCGGGCCGCTGAACGCCAAGATCGACCCCACCGTGCTCAACCTGTTGCCGCTGAACTTCTGTCAGCAGCACAAGGTGGTGCCCTTGGCGCTCAACGAGGGCGTGGTCACTATCGCCAGCGCCACGCCTGACAACGCCGAGGTGGCTGAGCGCACGCGCTTTCTCATTTCGCGCAAGGTGCGCTGGGTGCTGGCACCGCCGCAAGCCATTGACGATGCGGTGGTGCTGTCCTTCAACGCCGAGGCGCAGCGGGCTGCGGAGGAGGATCTCAAGGGCAAGCTCGATGGCGTGGAGGACAACACCTTTGTGCGCCTCACACGCAGCCTGATGTCGGCAGCCGTCAACCAACGCGCCTCTGACCTGCACATCCAGCCTTTCGTGGGCGCGTACGCGGTGCGCATCCGCGTGGACGGCCGCCTCAAACGACTGACCATGCTGCGCGAGGCCGTGGCCACCACGCTCATCCGCCACGTCAAGACCCGCAGCGGCACGGACCCGACCAACCAACTCATCCCGCAAGACGGCCGCATGTCGCTGGTGATCGAAGGGCGGGAGTTTGACCTGCGTGTCTCCACCCTGCCGGCGGGCCGCGGAGACCGGCTCGTCATCCGCTTTCTGGACCAGGGCCGTGTGCACCGCCTCAACGGCGCCGGCTTTTCACTGGCGGCCCTGCAGGCGCTGCGTCGCTCGCTGGCCCGCCCCTCGGGCATGGTCATCATGACTGGGCCCACGGGCTGCGGCAAGACCTCCACCCTCTACGGCATGCTGGCCGAGATCAACCGCAGCACGGTCAACATCATCACGGTAGAGAACCCGGTGGAGTACCGCCTGGCGGGCATCTCCCAGGTGGAGGTGAACGACAAGGCCGGGCTGAGCTTCAACAGCGCCTTGCGCTCCATCCTCCGCCAGGACCCGGACGTGGTGCTCATCGGCGAGATCCGCGATAGCGAAACAGCCCAAATCGCCACCCAGGCCGCGCTGACCGGGCACCTGGTGCTGTCCACGCTGCACACCAACGACGCCGTGACCGCCATCCCGCGCCTGCTCAACCTGGGTGTGGACCCTTCGGTGCTGGCGGATTCCCTGGTGGCCATCGCCGCACAGCGTCTGTGCCGCAAACTCTGTGCGCAGTGCAAGACACCGGCCAGCGCCCCCCTGCAACCTGCCGAAACACAGTTCATGGCGGTGACGCGCAACGCGCCCGCCTACCGGCCGGTGGGCTGTAAAGCCTGCGACTTCACCGGCTTTATGGGGCGCCTGCCCATCGTGGACATCCTGGAGATGAACAAGGGCCTGCGTGAAGCGGTGGCCTCAGGTGAATCACGCCTGGACGTGCTCACCCAGCTGCGCGTTGGAGGTCTGCAGTCTCTGGCCGTGTCTGGCAGCCACCGCATCATCGCGGGCGAGACCACGGTGCAGGAGGTGATGGAAACCGTGGGCCCGAGCTTCTGGCCAGAGCTGGCCGCGCACCACGGTGCGGAGTTGCAGCAACAGGCGCTGGACTTGCAGGTACAGGAGATTGCGGCAGGCCAGGCGGTGCTGCTGGCCAGCCGAGGCGGCACCCTGCAACCGGCACTGGAGCAGGCCGTGCAGGAACTGGGGCTGCACCTCTTGGTGTGCAACTCTGCGCAGGCTGCTGATGAGATGCTGCGCAAGAACGAGGACATCGCCTTCATCGTGGGCGAGGTGCCCGATGGCATCGCGCCCGAGCAGCTCAAGGCCGAGCTGCAGGCCTTTCGCACCCTCATCGCCTGGGCCCGCCTGCCCACCCTGGTGGTGCTGCCGGCAGCTCTGGCCCATCAGGAAGAAGCGTTGCGGCTCAGCGGCTCGATGGCTGACTTCGTCAGCCGCCCTGTGGATACCCGGCAGCTCGTGGAACACATCCGCCGCTCACACGCCCGCTGAGCTGCCCGGCCGTTCAGGGCCCGGCAGACCGCCCCTCAATCAGGGCTTGACCAGCGAGCTGTCCACCCCCGTGGTGCGGGTGGTGACGCCCGAGCTCTCCATGGTGTGCCGGCCCGTGGTGTCCGCAATCTGGCCGTTCTGCGCGCGGATGTCGATGAGCAGGCCGGTACCCCTGTCCAGCACTTGGCTGAGCGGCCGCTTGGCCTGCTCGGCGTCCACCGCGCGTTCGGCCACGGCCGCGTGGAAAACCTGCCCGGAGAACGCCTCGTTGGCGTTGTAGTTGCCCCCGCCGTTGTCCTTGTGCGCCACTACCAGCGTGCCACCGCCCGGAATGTCAGCTCCCTTGGACACGCCCTGGAACTGCGACACCTGCCGCCCGTTGTCGTAGACCGTCAGGTTGCCGCTGGCCTTGTCCCAGCTCACCGTCACGCGGTGGGTCTGCCCGTCAGCCACGTTGACACGCGTGTCGTAATCCCGTCCCATGAGGGCCACGGTCAGGCTCTTGGGGTTCCACAGCGACAGCGCGTTGTGCCCTGTGGCGGGCGTGCCGTAATTGAACATCACCGGCCCCTGCCCCCCCGAGGCTGCGGGGATGCTGCCATCGCCTATGAAGCTCATCTCCACCGTCATGGCCGCCAGATCGCGGCCGCCGGTATTGAGCACCCCTCCAGCAGGGCGGGCGTAGACGCCCGAGCCGTCAAACCGGAGCACCTGGGCCATGACATCACCGCAGGCGGTAATGGAGGGCACGTAGGCCGTCGTGCAGACGGCACTGGCCTGGGGGTTGCTAAGCGGCACGGCAAAGCTCACCGCATTGGCTGTCAGCACGGCCGTCTTTTCTGCAATGCCTCGCCTCGAGAGCTCTTCATACGCCCTGCGGGCCACCTTGACGGACAGATCGCCAGGGGAGGTGCTGCGGGCGCAAATGGCCAACACGGGGCGATACCCACCACCCGCGGCCGCCGGCTCAAACTGGTAAGACAGCCGCGCGTAGGGGTCCGCACCTGGCACGCTCAAGGCCTTGACGACTTCCCCGCAATCCGCCGTGAGCGATGACCCCGCCAACGTGGCCGCCGTCCCCTCGCGCGCCGCATCAGCACGCAGCAGCAGGTCTGACGAACGGGCGCGAACCGTGTAGTACTCGTAGGCCGGCAACGCCACCGCTGCCAGGATGCCCACGATGGCCACGGTGATCATCAACTCCATCAGGGTGAAGCCGCGGGTCTTGCTCTCTGAAGTCTTGGGCATGCACTTCTCTCCGGGACTCAGCGCCCCACCTTCTGGACATCGAGGGTGCCGTCTGCTTCCATCGTGGCCAGCAATTGGCCGTCAGTCATGGACAGGCGGTAGGTGTTGGCCACCCGCTCGTAGCGGACCAGCGCAGCGTGGGCCGCACTCGGCAGGGCCATCGGCAAGCTGCCCGACCGCACCCGCGCCGCTTCCACTGCGGCCCGCGCGCTCTCCAGGACGGTGCGCATGTCTGCCAGAGCCTGCTCGCTTGCGCGCTGAGGCACAAGCAGCGCTTCCAGCCGCTGGGTCCAGGCGAAGTTAGCCTGCAACACCAGCAAGACCACAACCATCACGGCCGCGAGCAGCGCCTGCGCGATGCGCCGGCCGGTGAACGCGCTCTGTCCCACGGCTTCCCGGCGGCGTTCAGCCGCCACCAGGGCTTCATCAGCCTGACGTGCCAGGCGGTCCAGATCGGTGGGGGTGGACATGAGTGAACTGTAGTGGCGCTTGTGATCGGGCACTGAAGCCGGGTCTGGGTCAGCGGCCGAACAACGCCTTGGTGTGTGCGGTATCCGCCTTGTCGCTGTGCTTGGATACGCGGCACAGCTTCTCCTTGACCTTGCAGTCCACGCCGTTGCTGAAGCCGAACCAGGTCATGTCGTAGTTGCCTGGGCCACCAGCCTCCTTGATGCGACCGAGCATGATCGCCTCAGCTTTCGCGCCCAGGTATTCCTTCGTGAACGCGAGGGAGATGCCCTGGTCGTCGGCACAGAAGTGCGCCTTCTTGTCGCAGACGATACCGGCCTTTGGCGAATAGACGTCGCCCTTGAGTGTGGCGCTCATCGCCAGCGGGCCTGACAGCGCAAGCAGCACAAAGATGGACAGACTTTTCATGCAAGCTCCTGAGTTGGGCCCTGTTTGGTACGTGGGCAGTCCTCGCTCCAGACTGAATCCGAATCAAACCACCTGATACGTCTCAACAGGGGAGGCAAAGCCCTTGAGCGTCAGCGGCGCCACGGCCTCTACGGCAACGCCGGCCTGCGAGGCCTGTGCCACCTCGGCCGACAGCAGGATCTGCCCGCCCTTGGCCTCACCGCACAGGCGGGCCGCCAGGTTGGTGACGCGGCCGATGGCGCCGTAGTC
>CAISJH010000449.1 GCA_903885585.1 uncultured beta proteobacterium | reverse complement strand
GGGTGCCGACGGCGCCGGCTCTACACCCCATCCCCGATCACTTCAGGTGGGGGAGTTTGAGGTGGCCACAGATGGGGGAATTTGGGTGGCCATCGGGGACGAACAGCGGCAGGTCGGCCCCAGCAGCGTCTTCGGCCTGGGCAAAGAAGGTGGCGGCGTGCTGCTGCACCAGGCGGTACAGCGTGGTCTGTTCCGGGCGGTGGCGCTCGTGGTGGACCGAGGCGCCATCCGGCGCCCGCTGGGGCTGCCGGCCGATGGCTTGCACGCGAGGCTCCCGAAGTGGTGAGCCCCCACGGTCTCAAGCCCTGCGCTCTGCCTCAATCGCCCTGAGTGCTGCCTGCCGATGTGTGCCCTCAGGCGCGGGGCCCCAACGGGGGCCCGTGTGCGGCTCCGACCGGCGGCTTCGAGGCGGTGAGATCAGGACAGCGAATGTCCGTTCAGGGTCGCTATGCAAAGCTTTGCATAGCGACCCGTTGCAGTCATCCCCGTACACGAATTCATCGCCCCGAAGGTGTCACTCAACATTTGAGCTAGCCGGACGGTGGCGGTATGGGGCTAAAGGCCCAGAATTAAATGGCCGGCCTTTGGCCGCATGCCGCAATGGGTCCGGTTGAACGAGGGGCTAGGCAGCACTTGTACGCCACTCGGGAGCCAACAGCCCATAAAGGTTAGTGTCATATGCGACGCCCTTGGCAACCCAACGCTTCCGAGCACGGCCTTCCAGGGTGAAGCGCAGCGCTGAGAGCAGCTTGTTTGAAGAGGTATTCTCGGGATTCACCTCTGCCTCAATGCGCCTGAGACCAACAGATTCGAAGCAATGATCGAGGACGGCTGACAAGCCCTCCTTCATCAGACCTTGACCCCAACTGCGGCGAGCTAGCACGTATCCCAGCTCGACCCTCGAGCTGACCTCGTCCAGCTTGAAGAGCAATACGGTGCCTATGCACGAATTGCTGCTCTTCTCTTGGATGACCAACTGAACACCGCTACCTGAGGCCTGCAGAGCTTGCATGCGGCCCAACCAAGAAGTTGCATCTTCGGACGTGGTCCATGTGCCGTACGGAAGGTACTTGGTGACCTCTTGGTCTCCGTTCACTGACATGAGATCTTGGAGATCAGACTCGGCCACCGCCCTGATCCGGAGACGCTGAGTTTCTAGTTCTGGTGCGGTTATTGGCATGACTGTTTGCGGAATTAGGTCTGGGACCATGAGAGACCGGCAAGTTGCCCGCGTGGGATGCGTTCGAGATCTCGACAGCAGTGGCGATTCTCCGCCGCGAAGCAGCCCCTCACGGGCTTCCGCTCCTGGACGCGAGCGTGAATTCGAGGAATCGCCAGGAAGCTGACCTCTGGCACAAGGTGCTGCCAACTTGACCGGTGGCAAGGGCCGCCTCGTCGCGCAGGCGCATCTTCGTTGGCCCTCAACTTGATGGGAGTCCATCATGGGATCCGTAGCCAACGCTGTGCATCGCGAGCCTTGGAACAAGGGCAAGATCGTCGGCCAGAAGGCGCCGTTCAAGCTCAAGGACATCTGGGCGCTGCGCGTCCGCCTCCAGATGGAGAACCGGGTGCGCGAACTGGCGCTCTTCAACCTGGGAATCGACAGCAAGCTCCGTGGTTGTGACCTGGTCGGCCTGAAGATCCGGGACATCTGCCACGGCGACCAAGTGGCATCTCGCGCGATGGTCATGCAGCACAAGACCCAGCGCCCGGTGCAGTTCGAGATCACGCCGGCGACCCGAGACGCTGTTCAGAAGTGGATCAAGCTGGCTGAACTGAAGTCGGACGACTTTGTGTTTCCGAGTCGCATTCATGACTCGCCGCATCTGGGGACGAGGCAGTACGCCCGAATCCTTGAACATTGGGTCGAGGAACTCGGTCTTGACCCAGCAGACTATGGCACGCACTCGATGCGGCGAACCAAGGCGACGCTGATCTATCGACGCACCAAGAACTTGCGGGCCGTGCAACTGCTGCTCGGCCACCGCAAACTTGAGTCGACAGTTCGCTACCTTGGCATCGAGGTGGACGACGCCTTGGAGATCTCCGAGCAAACTGAGATCTGATCGCTGCGAAGTAGGTGCCGCCCGACAGGCAAAGTCTGCGTGTCGGGCGTTACAGCCGCCGTGCGTCGGACGGGGCCTCGTCCGCCACACAAGGCATATCGGCTGGGCGGCCGTCAGCTTCCTGGCACTTCTGTGGATTCACGCTCGCGGCCACAAGCAGGCATCCGTGGCGGACCGCTTTGGGGCAGTGGAAATCATGACGCTCTGCGGCCAGACTACATGACGGTCGAGCCTGGCAGCGGCTCTCCTGTGAGTTGGCGGACGCGCCAGGCACCCCGCTGGAGCTCCGGCTCGCTGGTCGCACCTTAGGGCAGTTGATCGATTTACAGACGGGGTTGTCGTGTGTAGCATACACACATGAGCAGTGCGGACCTGATACGTGAACTCAAGAAGGCGGGGTGGCGACTTGCCCGTGTCAATGGTTCTCATCATGTCTTTACACACCCGCAGCACAAAGGCATCGTGGTCGTTCCTCACCCCAAGAAGGACCTTGGGATCGGGCTGGCAAAGGCCATACGGCAACAGGCCGGGATTTGAAATGAGGCATGCAACATGCGTTACCCCGTAGCCATTGAACCTGGCACCGAGACCGAAGCATTCGGCGTCGTTGTACCTGACCTTCCCGGGTGTTTCTCCGCCGGTGACACGATGGAAGAGGCCATGGCTAAGGCCGAAGAAGCCATAGTGGCCTGGATTGAAACCGCACTTGATACGGGACAGGATATTCCTCAGCCCTCCAGCGTCGACGCCTTGCGCAAGAAGCACAAGGAATGGAGGACCTGGGTCTGGGCCGTAATCAAGGTGGACCCCGCGGTGCTTGATGACACCCTTGAACGAGTAAACATCAGTCTGCCGCGACGAGTGCTGCACCGACTCGACGCATTGGCTCGCGCCACGGGCGAGACTCGCTCGGGGTTTATCTCGCGCATGGCCCTGGAGAGCCACCAAGCTACCACCTGATCACCAGTGGCGCCACTCGATGCCCGCTTTGCGGACCTCGAACTGGATACCCGAGTACCCGCAAAGGGCCGACCTGAGACGGCCAGATATTGGAACTGCTCGCCCCAGACCGGACAGTCAGGGTGCAGGCTTGAAGGTCAGCATTGTGGCGCCGAGATCGTATGGCTGCGAGCCTGTGCGACTGTCGGCTGGACCCTGGCCAACTCAAACCAGCAAGCCCGCATGCAGGCACACTCCGCGTCATGAAGAGCGCCATATCCAAACGTCCGGTCTGGTTCGTTGTCGTAGCCATCATCCTTCTGCTGTGGGCGGTCGCGGGCGTCGGTTCGTTCATGGCCCACGTTGTCGTCGGCGAGAAGATGGCTGCAGAACAAGGCGCATGGGACATTGAGTACTACAGAGCGCTGCCAGCCTGGTTCGCCTGGGACTATGGGCTGGCCACGCTGACCGCCTTGGCAGGTGCCATCGCGCTGTTGATGCGCTCCCGGCAAGCGATGATGTTATATGTCCTGTCTTTGGTCGGAGTGGTGATTCAGTTCGGCTATGTATTCGTTGGCACCGACCTGTTGGCGCACAAGGGCGCAGCGGCGACGGTACCGTTCCCGATGTTCATCGCGCTGATGGCTGGTGTGCAGATCGTCCTGGCGCGTTTCGCGGCCAAACGAGGCTGGGTGGAATGAGTACGCGAACAGTACCGCGCGTATCCAATCCGGGCCGCCCGGGCGGCGAGTTGCTGGTGCAGTGAAAACGGCCTGTCACTCCAGGGCAGACAGAAGGCGGGATCCGCAAGAATCAGGTGCCGGGCGGCGGTCGTTCGTTTGGGCCTGCAATCGACCTACAGCCAACACCTGCCACGCCAGTCGTATCCTCTGAAGACCGTCGCACATGGCGCCGGCTCGCCGCTTTACGGGGGAACCGATGATCAGGAGACGCGACTTCGTCATGTCTGGCGCACTGATCGCTGCCGGGCAAGCCGTCGGGATCGAGGCACCCGACTGGGATGTGGGTGCGCCAGAGACCAGCGGCATGCGTGCTGGCGATGTCGCGGACACCCTGAATGCTGGAGAGTCGTTGCCCAGCCTGCGCGCTCTGCTGGTCTCTCATCGCGGCGTCCTGGTGGCCGAGCGCTACTACGCTGGCGCCGGACCCGAGGACCAGCAACCCATCAATTCCGTGACCAAGAGCGTGTGCTCAATGCTGGTTGGCCAGGCGTTGCGCGACGGTCGCATAAAGAGCCTTGACGAGACGGTTTCGCAACTGCTTCCAGACGCCATCGGCGAGGTGCCCGATTCTGCGGCGAGGTTGGTGACTTTGCGGCAGGTACTCTCCGGGCGATCCGGTATTGCTTTCGATCCCATGCACTTCGGCCAACTTGCCGGAGCGAAGCCTCTGGTGCGCTATGCGCTCAGCCGACCGGCCATTCCCGTCGCCCCGCCCGGATGGTCGTACAACGACGCCATGGTGGCGCTGATCGCCCCGATTCTGGCCCGTGCCCAGGGTGCAGACTTGGCCGTGTTGGCTTCACGTGATCTCTTCGACCTCATTGGCATCAAGCGCTTCGAGTGGCGGCGCGACCGCGACGGGAATCCGCTTGCACCGGCAGGATTGGCCATTCGGCCCCGCGATCTGCTCAAGTTGTCGGCGTTGATGATCGAGGGCGGCCGCTGGAAGGGGCGTCAGGTGCTGCCGGAATCGTGGGTCGCGCAAAGTCTCACGCCGCAGGGACCTGCGACTGGGCGTGCGGGGAGCGTTGCGGACGTTGGCTATGGCCTCCTTTGGTTCACAGGTCGCCTGCATGGCCAGCGCGTGGCCTGGGCTTGGGGCTATGGCGGACAGTTCGCGCTGCTCGCACCTGAATTGAAGCTGGCGGTGGCGACGGCCGCCACATCGCCACCACCATCCGCACTAAGACAGCAGACGGACGCCGTGATGTCGCTCGTAGGGAGGTTGGTGCAGGCCGCAGGGTAGCTCCAGTCCAACGCTGTGCATGTTCGGGATCGCGGCGTGGCAATGATGGCGGCTGCCACGATGAGTCGATCCAACGATTGGCTATCTGTCCAACAGGCAACGATGACCCGGCGCCAGTGAATTCGGCGGTACCGTGGATTCCTGGCAAATGAGGGCGGTGGTGCACCCCGCACCCGCTGTCTCAAGCCGGACGGCGAACCTCCAGACCGGCCACACGACACGGTCGCTGTTCACGCCATGCTGAAGGGCTCAAGTTTCTCCCACTCCACGACGAAGACCTCTGCATCAGGAGTCTTCTCATGTGGAAACTAATCTTCGTGTTCGCAGCAGCGTTGTTGGCTTTGCCTGCATGCCTCGCGTCCGACCTCACCCCCATCGAAATGCGGTGGCTGCGCGGCGCCTGGCCAGTCATTGCTTTTGCAAAACGTGAGAAGTTACCGTTGGACATCGTCGTGCAGCCGCAGGATAGCCTCGGTGCCG
>CAISJH010000448.1 GCA_903885585.1 uncultured beta proteobacterium | reverse complement strand
CGCTTGGCGCGGTTGACGTCGGCGATGTTGGTGCGCTCGTGGCTGAGCAGGTGCTTGGCGTAGGTCCAGCCCTTGTTCTCCTCGCCAATCAGGTTCTCGGCCGGCACCTCGACGTTGTCGAACCAGACCTCGTTGACCTCGTGCTCGCCGTCCAGCGTGATGATGGGCCGCACGGTGATGCCGGGGCTCTTCATGTCGATGAGCAGGAAGCTGATGCCGGTCTGCGGCTTGCCCTCGTTGCTGGTGCGCACCAGGCAGAAGATCCACTCGCCATACTGGCCGAGGGTTGTCCAGGTCTTCTGGCCGTTGACGATGTAGACGTTGCCTTGGCGCTCGGCGCGCGTCTTCAGCGACGCCAGGTCCGAGCCCGAGCCCGGCTCGCTGTAGCCCTGGCTCCACCACACCTCGCCGCTGGCGATGCCGGGCAGGAAGCGCTGCTGCTGCTCGCGGTTACCAAACGCCATGATGACTGGGGCCACCATCACCGGCCCGAAGGGCACCACGCGGGGCGCCCCGGCCAGCGCACATTCCTCTTCGAAGAGGTGGCGCTGCACGGCGTTCCAGCCCGGGCCGCCGAATTCCACCGGCCAGTTCCAGCCCAGCCAGCCCTTGGCACCGAGGATCTTCGCCCAGTGCTGCAGGTCCTCGCGGCTCAGGCGCAACGCATGGTGCACCTTGTGCGAAATGTCCTGGGGCAGGTGCTCGGACACCCATTGGCGGATGTGGGCGCGGAACGCCAGTTCCTCGGCCGTGAAATTCAGGTCCATCGGGGGTCTTCTCCAACAGCGGTGGGCGGTTCAGGCTGCGTCGGCTGACAGAGCCGATCGCGCAGCCCGCGTTTTTAGCACGACCGTTCGAAAACGGCCCCGCCTATGTCGATGAAGCGGTTTGTGCTGATGAGCACTGCCAGGGGTGAGGCCTCTCGGGCTCAGCGCTTGGGTTCCAGCTTCAGCGTGTCGTTGTCGCGCTTCATGCTCACGCGGCTGAGAAAGGTGTTGCCCAAGAGCACGTGCGGCAGCTGCGCCGGCAGCACCACGGCGCCCACGTTGTTCAGCACCAGCTCACCGATGCGTACGGTACCCAACTGCAGGATGTGGGCTGGCACGGTGCCGTTGGCGGTGTTGGCCTGCGCCATGGGGGCGCGCTTCCAGTCCAGGCCCAGGCGCTCAGCCTCGCTCTGGCTGAGCGAGACGGCGGTGGCCCCGGTGTCCACCATGAAGCGGGTGGCCTTGCCGTTGATCCACCCTTCGGTCACGAAGTGCCCCCCGGCGTCGGCTTTGAGTTCCAGGTCGCGCGGGCCCGCAGCGCCACGCTCGCCGGTGGAGGCCACGGCAGTCGGCGCGCCGCCCAGGCTCAGCGTGAGGGCCCGCCCATCCCGCTCCACGCGGGCCTGATCGCCGGTCACCTCCAGCAGCTTGACGCCGCCTTGCACCTCGCCCACCCCCAGCACGCGGGGTTGGCCGTTGATCACCAGCAAGGCTTTGCTTCCCATTCGGCCCGAGAACGTGACCTCCTGCGCCTGTGCGGCCTGCAGGCCCGTCAGCATGTGCACGATCACCGCCCAGGCGGCCCATCCCAGAGCGCAGCGTGCGGCGCCTGAGGGCTTTTCTGGTGGTGCGCCCAAGGCCGTCAGTCCCTGAAGTTGGTGAACGACAGTGGCAGGTCGGTCACGCCCGCCTTCAGGTGCCGTATGGCGGCTTGCAAGTCGTCGCGCTTGCCGCCGCTCACCCGGACCACGTCGCCCTGAATCTGCGCCTGCACCTTGAGCTTGCTCTGCTTGATCAGGTTTTGGATCTTCTTGGCGTTGTCGCTGTCGATGCCCGTGCGCACGGCCACCGGCTGGCGCACCTTGTCGCCGCCGATCTTCTCGATCTTGGCGCTCAAGTCCAGGAAGCGGATGTCCACGCCGCGCTTGGTCAGCTTGGCCAGCAGCACGTCGCGCACCTGGCTGATCTG
>CAISJH010000447.1 GCA_903885585.1 uncultured beta proteobacterium | reverse complement strand
GGCCGCGAGCGCGACCTGACCGACCTGCTGCACCTGGCCGAGTTGCTGCAGCAGGCCAGCCCCCGGCTGGACGGCCCCCAGGCGCTGATCCGCCACCTGGCGCAGCTGCGCCAGGACGACAGCGACGCCGACGAGGGCCGCCGCATGCGCCTGGAAAGCGACGAGCAGCTGGTGAAGGTGGTCACCATCCACAAGTCCAAGGGCTTGGAGTACCCGCTGGTCTTCCTGCCCTTTGCCAGTGCGTGCCGGCCGGCCAAGGCCGATGACGAGCCGCCGTTTGTCTGGCGGGATGGCGAGGCACCGCCCCGGCTGCACCTTCACCTGACCGCCGATGCCCACACGCTGGCGCGGGTGGATGCCGAACGTGTGCGCGAAGACCTGCGCAAGCTCTACGTCGCCTTGACCCGGGCCCGCTTTGCCACCTGGGTGGGTGCGGCGCAGGCCAAGGGCCTGGAGCACAGCGCGCTGGGGCACCTGCTGGGCGGCGCGCAGGCCTTGGCCGCCGAGGGCTTGCGCGGTGCCCTGCAGCGGCTGCGTGGGGCGGAGCCCGCCATCGCCATCGCAACGCCCCGCGAGGATGAGGTACCCCGGTGGCAGCCCGACGTCCAGGCCCGCGCCTGGCGCAGCCCACCCGCGTTGCCCGCGCGCCCGGCCGAAGCCTGGGGCTTCACCAGCTATTCCGCCATGCTGGGCGGCCTGGGCGCCACGCCCACCGCCGACAGCGCGCAGGCGGCGACCTTCTTGGAGGAGGTGCAGGAAGGCGACCTGGGTTCGGCCAGGGCGGGCAGCACCCGTGCGGCAACGCTGGATCTGCAATCCGAATCGGACGCCCTCGACAGTGGCGCTCAGCCCAACGCACCATCCTCCACGAGTACCGGCATCGCTGAATCGGCCCTGGCTGAGATCGCCACGACAGCGGCTCGGGCAACCACCGAGACCGCGTACGCCACAGAAACTGCGGCAGCCTCCACCGGCCTGCTGCACGAATTCCCACGCGGGGCCGCGCCCGGCAGCTTCTTGCACAGCCTGCTGGAGTGGGCGGGGCAGGAGGGCTTCGACCGCGCGGCCGAAAGCTCTGCCGAGCTGCGCGCGCAGGTGCAGCGCCGCTGCCAGCTGGCGGGATACGGGCGCTGGGCGCCGCAGCTGCAGCGCTGGCTTCACCAGTGGCTGGTGACGCCGCTGCCCTTTGGTGACCCTCAATCTGCACAAGCCCGCCACGCCAAGGCGGCGGCGCCGCATCCGATTCAAACGGCGCTCAGCTTGTCGCCCTCCGCCGAGGTGACCGCTCCGCACGTCCCTCCAGCAGCGCCAGCATCCCCCACCAGCATGCGTTCCGTCAAAGTGGAGATGGAATTCTGGTTCCCCGCACCGCAGGTACCGCTGCGCCGGCTGGACGAGCTGGTGCGCCGCCACACCCTGGCGGGCGCGGCACGGCCGGCGTTGTCGGCGCACACGCTCAACGGCATGCTCAAGGGCTTCATCGACCTGGTGTTCGAGCACGACGGCCGCTACTTTGTGGCCGACCACAAGTCGAACTGGCTTGGGCCCACCGATGCCGACTACACGCCCCAGCGCATGCGCCAGGTGATGCTGGACAAGCGCTACGACCTGCAAGCCGTGCTCTACGTCTTTGCCCTGCACCGCCTGCTGCGCTCGCGCTTGGCGGCTTACGACTACGAGCGCCACGTGGGCGGTGCGGTCTACCTCTTCCTGCGCGGCCACGCGTCTCCGGGCCAGGGCCTTCAACTGGAGCGCCCGCCGCTGGCCCTGATCGAGGCCCTGGACCAGATGTTCAGCGAGCGCCTCACATGAGCCACTCGCTCTTTGAAATGCTGCGCACCTGGACGGACGCAGGCTGGCTGCGCGAACTGGACGCCGCCTTCGCGGACTTCATCGCGCCGACTGGCACCAAACAAGATCCGCTGGTCCACCTGGCGGCGGCCCTGCTCAGCCACCAGGTCGGCCGCGGCCAAGTGCGGCTGGACCTGGCGGCCACGCTGGCCGATCTGGCCTGGACCCTGGACCTGCCACCTGAAGGCGGGCGCGGACGCATCCCGTCGGGTGACGACAGCCCCACCCCACCGCAGCCGGCCGAGGTACTGGCCGGCCTGACCCTGCCGGCTTGGCTGGCCGCGCTGCAGACGCACCCTGCCGTGGTTGACGTGAACGGCCAGGACAACGACGACGGCAGCACGCCCCTGGTGCTGGCCGATGGGTGTCTGCTCCTGCGGCGGCATTGGCGGTGCGAACAGACGATTCAGCAAGTGCTCGCCCAGCGCCTGCAGGAGTCGCCGCTGGAGGAGCGCACGACTGCCGGGCCATGCGCTGAGGACGACGACGCGCTGCGTCAGGCGCTGGACGCCCTCTTCCCGGCCGCGCCGCCGGACCAGGGCGCGCAAGACAGCAGTGGCCCCGACTGGCAGAAGATCGCCTGCGCCCTGGCGGCGCGCCACGCGTTTGCCATCATCACGGGCGGCCCGGGCACGGGCAAGACCACCACCGTGGTGAAGCTGCTGGCGGTGCTGCAGCACCTGGCGCTCCACTGCGCGTCCACGCCATCCAGCACACTGCCGCCCGAGCAGGCTGGGCCGTCCGACGCGGGCCCCGGCCAAGCCGCCGCACGCGCCCGCGCCTCTTCACGCCACCCGCTGCGCATCCGCCTGGCCGCTCCCACGGGCAAGGCGGCGGCCCGCCTGGCCGAGTCCATCGCCACGGCACGCGAAAAGCTCTCGCTAGACGGCCTGCCGGGCGGCCCTGCGCTGCTGCACCACCTGCCCAGCGAGGTAAGCACGCTGCACCGCCTGCTAGGCGTCAAGCCAGGCTCCCGGCACTTCCGCCACAACGCACAGCAGAACCTGCCGCTGGACGTGCTGGTGATCGACGAGGCCTCGATGGTGGACCTGGAGATGATGGCCGCTGTGCTGGAGGCGCTGCCCCGCCACGCCCGCCTGGTGCTGCTGGGCGACAAGGACCAGCTCGCCTCCGTGGAAGCCGGCGCGGTTCTGGGTACGTTGTGCCAGCGCGCCGATGGCGGCCACTACACCCCGGCCACCCGCGCCTGGGTGCAGCAGGTGACTGGGCAGGACGTGGGCGACACCATGACCGACTCCGCCGGCCAGCTCGCAGACCAAGCCATCGTCAAGCTGCGCAAGAGCCACCGCTTTGGCGAGGGCAGCGGCATCGGCCGCCTCGCGCAGGCCGTCAATGCGGGCGAGGCCACTGCAGCGCAGGCGTTGCTGGCGCAGGGCCTGCGCGACATCGGAGTGGAGAAGGACCTGGGCAGCCTGCAAGCTGGCTGGCGGCCCCTGTTCAATCAGCTGCACCAGACCCGGCCCTCCTCTGACGCACCCACTGGCCACTACGACGCTTGGGCACAAGCGGTGCTGAAGGCCGCCGGGCGCTTTCAAGTTCTGTGCGCCGTGCGCGGCGGCCCGCGGGGCGTGGAAGCCGTTAACCGCCGCATCGCCCAGGCCCTGGCGGCCGAAGGCCTGACCCCCAGCGCCGAGGGGTGGTTCCTCGGGCGGCCGGTGATGGTCACGCGCAACGACTACGCCCTGGGCCTGATGAACGGCGATGTCGGCGTGACGCTGCAAGGACCGGCAGGTGCCTCATCCGAGCCCCCGCTGCGCGTGGCCTTCCCCGACGGGCGCGGCGGCATCCGTTGGGTGCCGCCGTCTCGCTTGCAAGACGTGGAAACCGTCTTCGCCATGACGGTCCACAAGTCCCAAGGCTCCGAGTTCGACCACGTGGCTCTGGTGCTGCCTCCGCACGCCAGCCCCGTGCTGACGCGGGAGCTGATCTACACGGCCATCACTCGTGCGC
>CAISJH010000446.1 GCA_903885585.1 uncultured beta proteobacterium | reverse complement strand
CTATCTCGCACCCGGCGGCTACCTGCACTGCGCCACCGACTGGGAGCCCTATGCCCAGCAGATGCTGGAAGTGTTGTCAGCCGAGCCGCAGTTGCACAACACCAGCGAAGGCTACGCGCCGCGCCCTGACTGGCGCCCGCTCACCAAGTTTGAGCATCGCGGCATGAAACTCGGCCATGGGGTCTGGGATCTCGTGTTCACCGTCCGCTGAGATCGCGGCAACACCCAAAGGCAGTGCATCCTTCCGGCCCGATCCCTCAAGCCTTCCACTCCACCCACCCCGTGTAGGCGGTCAGCAGCACCACCAGGCCGAAGGCGATGCGGTACCACGCAAACACCGTGAAATCATGGGTGGATACGTAGCGGATCAGCCAGCGGATGCACAGCCAGGCGCTGAAGAAGGCGAACACCGTGCCCACGGCGAACATGGGCAGGTCTGACCACTGCAGCAAATCACGCTGCTTCCACACCGAGTAAGCGCCTGCCCCCATCAGCGTGGGGATGCCCAGGAAGAAGCTGAACTCGGTGGCGCACTTGCGCGAGAAGCCGAAGAGCATGGAGCCGATGATGGTGGCGCCTGAGCGGCTGGTGCCTGGGATGAGCGCCAGACACTGCACCAGGCCCACCTTCAAGGCGTCCAGGCCGCTCATCTGGTCCACGCTCTCCACCCGGGCACGGCGCGTGCCCTCGAGGTCACGCTCACCAAACTGGCCTCGATGGCGACGCTCCACCCACAGGATCACCAGACCACCCACGATGAAGGCCAGGGCCACGGGCACGGGATGAAACAGATGTTCCTCGACCACCTTGCCCAGCAGCAAACCCAGCACGGCCGCAGGGATGAAGGCCACCAGCACATTCAATGCGAAGCGTCGGGCCGAAGGCTCGGTGGCCAGACCGGTGACCGTGGCGGCCAAGCGTTGCCGGTACTCCCATATGACGGCCAGCATGGCACCCATCTGGATGGCGATCTCGAAAACCTTGACGGTCTCGCCCGTGAAGTCCAGCAAAGAGCCCGCAAGGATCAGGTGACCGGTGGAGGAGATGGGCAGGAACTCGGTCAAGCCCTCCACGATGCCCATGAGGGCAGCCTTCAAGGCCACGGTCCAGTCCAAGAGATCGCTCCTTACGCACAGATGGGCTCGGACGCGACCTCGCGACTTCACGAACCGGCAAAGCTTGCATGCTACATTGACCCGGTTAAAACCCTGACGCACAGCGATCAACCCGTGTGCGGGTTGGGGTGAGGCCGTCTGCGGCCTCTGATGCAGGCGCGGGACGCCCCCTGGTGGTGCCTGCATCCACCGCCTGTCCCTGGAGACCGTCCAATCCATGAAGCGTCTGTTGCGTTGGTTCATCGTCGTGGCCGTGATGGCGGCCGTCAGCGTGGCGGTGTTCAGGCTTGTCAATGAGCGTCGCGTGGTGCAGTCCACCGCGGCAACTCCCGCAGCACCGCAAGCCCTGGAACTGACACCGACCGACATCGTCACAGCAACCCAAGGCAGCGGGACCCGTACGCTGGAAGTCTCCGGCACGGTCAAGGCAGTCGATACCGCATTGGTGAAGGCTCGTGTGGCCGGTGAGATCGTGCGCATCCACGCCCGCGAAGGCGAGACGGTGAAGGCAGGGCAGCCGCTGGTGGAGCAGGACACCACAGAACTCGATCTGCGGCTGCGCCAGGCCGAGCAGCAGGTGGCTGCCAGCCGGGCGCAACTGGACATTGCGCAGCGCAGCCTGGCCAACAACAGGGCCTTGGTGACCCAGGGCTTCATCTCGGCCACGGCCCTCGAGTCCTCCGTCAGCAACGAGGCTGCCGCGCAGGCCAACCTGCTGGTGGCCCTGGCGGCAGTGGACATCGCCCGCAAGGCACGGGGCGATGCCACCTTGCTGGCCCCCATCAGCGGCATCGTGGCTCAGCGGCTGGCTCAGCCGGGTGAGCGCGTGGGGCTGGATGCGCGCATTCTGGAAATCATCAACCTGTCACGCCTGGAGGTGGAGGCTGCCGTACCGGCGGAAGACGTGGTGGCGCTGAAGCCCGGCCGTTCCGTGCGCTTTGTGGTGGAGGGCCTGGACGGCACCTTCACGGGCAAGGTGGCTCGCTTGAACCCGAGCGCGCAGGCCGGCTCACGTGCCGTGTCGGTCTACCTGAGCATCGATGCCCAGCCCCAGCTGCGCCAGGGGCTGTTTGCACGCGGCACGGTGGCGCTGGAGCAGCGCCAAGGGCTGTGGCTGCCCGCCTCGGCTGTGCGCATGGACCGCGCCCTGCCCTACGTGCTGGCGCTGGAAGGGGGCAAGGTGAGCGCACGCACCGTGCGGACGGGTCTGCGCAGCCGGGCCGATGGGCCGGCCGCGGCGCCCAGCCAGGAGCCAGGTGGCGAACGCGTCGAGATTCTGGAAGGCCTGACCGACGGTTCTAAGGTGCTGGCGGGCAGCATCAGCGGCGTACCCGAAGGCCGGGCCTGGAAGCCCGCCACGACGCGGCAGCCGACTGTGGCGGGGGCGACTGCGCCGCCAGGGTCGGCAGTGGGGTCGACCGGTGGGTCTGCAAGACCGGCTTCCGCCGCCGCGTCGCGCTGACCGGCCCGAATCGCCCGTACCGCCAGCCCCGCCATGTGGTTCACCCGCGTCTCCATCGGCAACCCCGTCATGGCCGTGATGGTCATGCTGGCCTTCGTGGTGCTGGGCCTGTTCGGCGTGCAGCGCCTGAAGGTGGACCAGTTCCCGAACATCGAATTCCCCACTGTGGTGGTGTCCACGGACTACCCTGGCGCCTCGCCCGAGATCGTCGAGATCGAAGTCACGCGGCGCGTGGAGGAGGCGGTCAACACCATTGGCGGCATCAGCCAGCTGTTCTCGCGCAGCTACGAGGGTGTGTCGGTGATGATCGTCCAGTTCAACCTGGACGTGGACGGGCGCAAGGCCGCCGACGACGTGCGCGAGAAGGTCGCCCTGGTGCGCCCGGTGTTCCGTGCCGAGGTCAAGGAGTCGCGCGTGCAGCGCTTCGACCCCACCTCGCGGCCCGTGTTCACGCTGGCGCTGACCTCCCCCGACGGCACGCGCACCCCCACCGAACTCAGCACCACCGCTGAGCAGTTGGTGAAGAAGCGGCTGGAGAACGTGCGCGGCGTGGGCGCCGTCACCGTGGCCGGCGCCCGCAAGCGCGAGATCAACATCTATTTGAAGCCGGCGGCCATGGAGGCGCTGGGTGTGGGCGCGGACCAGGTGGTGGCCGCCTTGCGCACCGAGAACCGCGACCTGCCCGCCGGTGCGCTGCGCAGCCGCGAATCCGAGCGCATCGTGCAGATCGACGGCGCGGTCAAGCGCCCCGAAGAGTTGCGCGACATCGTCGTCGCCCGCCGCGGAGCCTCGCCCCAGCCCATCAAGCTGTGGCAGGTGGCCGATGTGGTGGACGGCCCGGAAGAGGTGGAGTCGCTCGCCCTCTTCAACGGCCAGCGCATGATCGCCCTGGACGTGGTGAAGAACCAGGGCGAGAACACCATCGAGGTGGTCGACGGCCTGCAGAAGGCAGCGCAGGCGCTGAAGAAGGAACTGCCCCCCGGCATGGCGGTCGACGTGGTGCGCGACAACTCCCGGCCCATCCGCGTGGCCGTGGCCAACGTGCAGCGCACGCTGGTGGAGGGCGCCTTGCTGACCGTGGGCATCGTCTTCCTGTTCCTGAACTCCTGGCGCTCCACCGTCATCACGGGCCTCACGCTGCCTATCGCCCTGGTGGGCACCTTCTTTTTCATGGACCTGTTCGGCTTCTCGCTGAACATGGTGACGCTGATGGCGTTGAGCCTGTGCGTGGGCCTGCTGATCGACGACGCCATCGTCGTGCGCGAGAACATCGTGCGCCATGTGCAGATGGGCAAGACCCCGCACCAGGCGTCGCTGGACGGCACCAACGAGATCGGCCTGGCG
>CAISJH010000445.1 GCA_903885585.1 uncultured beta proteobacterium | reverse complement strand
AGCGCCACGATGCCCACCGTGACACCGGCGCCGATGTCTGCGCCTAAGCGGCGGCGGTCATAACCGTGCAGGCTGCTCAGCAGCCGCGGGCGGAAAGGATGAAGCGGTATGCGCAAGGGGAGTCCTCCTGGAAGCAGCGGGCTATCGCGTGGGGGCGATGCCGGCCGGGAGGACCACAGTGATGGCGCAGCGCGATGAAGCGCTTGCGTTTGGAGGGGCCGGCGGGGCTCAAGGGGATGCTCCTTTGCGCCGGCTCACCTGCCTTCAGCGGACGCGCATGCCGGGTTGCGCGCCCGGCCACGGTTCCAGCACGAAGATGCCCGGGTGGGCCTTGCCATCGGCATGGCTGGCAGCCAGCACCATGCCCTCGGACACGCCGAACTTCATCTTGCGCGGCGCCAGGTTGGCCACCATCACGGTGAGCTTGCCCTGCAGCGCTTCGGGTTTGTAGGCGCTGCGGATGCCGGAGAACACGTTGCGCAGGCGCCCCTCGCCCACGTCCAGCGTCAGGCGCAGCAGTTTGTCGCTGCCTTCCACCAGCTCGGCCTTCTCGATACGGGCGATGCGCAGGTCCACCTTGGAGAAGTCGTCGATGCCGATCTCCGCCGCGAGTTCTTCGCCGCCGGGCGGCTCGGCTGCCGCGGGCTCTTGGGTGTCGAACAGCTTCATCACCTGAGCCACATCGGCCCGCTGCATGAGATGCTGGTAGGGAGCGATGGTGTGGTGGCCGAGTGCGCGCTTGGCGTCCGCCCACTGCAGCGGCTCGATCTGCAGGAAGCGTTCCACCTGCTCGGCCAGCGCGGGCAGCACCGGCTTGAGGTAGATCGTCAGCAACCGGAAGGCCTCGATGCACACCGAGCACACGTCGTGCAGTGCCGCGTCCTGGCCGGGCTGCTTGGCGATCTCCCAGGGCTTGTGCTGGTCCACGTACTCGTTGACGCGGTCGGCCAGCGCCATCACCTCGCGCAGCGCCTTGCCGAACTCGCGTTCCTCGAAGAGTTCAGCCACGGTGTCGGCGTGGGCGCGCAGGCCATCCAGCAGCATGCGGCCTTCCACGCCAAGATCCGAGGACAGCACGCCGCCAAAGCGCTTGGTCAGGAAGCCGGCCGCCCGGCTGGCGATGTTGATGTACTTGCCCACCAGGTCCGCGTTGACGCGGGCTACGAAGTCCTCGGGGTTGAAGTCCAGGTCCTCCACACGCGCATTGAGCTTGGCGGCGATGTAGTAGCGCAGCCACTGGGCGTTCAGACCGAGTTCCAGGAACTTCAGCGGCGAGATCCCGGTGCCGCGGCTCTTGCTCATCTTCTCGCCGCTGACGGTGATGAAGCCATGCACGTAAATATGGTTCGGCACCTTGCGGCCGGAAAAGTGCAGCATGGCCGGCCAGAACAGCGTGTGGAACGTGACGATGTCCTTGCCGATGAAGTGCACCTGCTCGACGTTGGGGTCGGCCACGTAGGCGTCGAAGTCGGCACCCAGCAGCGCCTTCAGCGATGCGAGGTAACCCACCGGGGCGTCCAGCCAGACGTAGAAGTACTTGTCCTCGGTGCCCGGGATGCGGATGCCGAAGTAGGGCGCGTCGCGGCTGATGTCCCAGTCGGCCAGCTTGGGTTTGCCGTCCTCGTCGGCACCAAACCATTCCGAAATCTTGTTCAGCACCTCAGGCTGCAGCCGCCCGGCGGTTTGCGTCCACTCCTTCAGGAAGGCCTCGCAGCGCGGGCTGGAGAGCTGGAAGAAGAAATGCGAGCTCGACTTCATCACCGGCGTGGCGCCCGACAGCGCCGAGAACGGGTTCTTCAGCTCCGTGGGGGCGTAGACGGCGCCGCAAGCCTCGCAGTTGTCGCCGTACTGGTCTTTCGCGCCGCAATTGGGGCACTCGCCCTTGATGAAGCGATCGGGCAGGAACATGCGCTTTTCGGGATCGAAGAACTGCTCGATCGTGCGTTCGACGATCAGGCCCTGGTCCTTCAGCGCCAGGTAGATGGATTGGGCGAGTTCGTGGTTCTCGGGCGCGTCCGTGGAATGCCAGTGGTCGAACGCGATGTGAAAGCCGTCCAGATAAGGCTTGCGGCCGGCCGCGATTTCCGCCACGAAGGCCTGGGGCGTCTTGCCGGCCTTCTCGGCGGCGATCATGATGGGCGCGCCGTGGGCGTCGTCGGCGCAGACGAAACGCACCTCGTGGCCCCGCATGCGCTGGAACCGCACCCAGGTGTCGGCCTGGATGTACTCCATCATGTGCCCGATGTGAAAGGGCGCGTTGGCGTAGGGCAGGGCGGTGGTGACGAACAGGCGGCGGGTCATGTGGAGATTCTAGGGAAGCCCCGCCGCGCGCAGCAGCCCGGGCTGCCCGATAGACTGCTGGTCTTCAACGTGCATTCACCCCCGCCCCCACCATGAGCCTGACCGAAACCGCCCTGCAGGAAGCCCTGAAGGCTGTTGTCGACCCCAACACCGGGCGCGACCTCATCTCCACCAAGTTGCTGCGCAACCTCAAGATCGAGGGCGGCGACGTCTCCTTCGAGGTGGAGCTGGGCTACCCAGCCAAGAGCCAGGTGCCGGCGTTGCGCAAGGCCCTGATCGCTGCGGCGCGCACCCTGCCGGGCGTGGAGAACGTCAGCATCCAGATCGGCTGGAAGATCACCGCCCACGCTGTGCAGCGCGGCGTGCAGTTGTTGCCGCGGGTGAAGAACATCGTGGCCGTGGCCTCGGGCAAGGGCGGTGTGGGCAAGAGCACCACCACGGTCAACCTGGCGCTGGCGCTGGCCGCCGAGGGGGCCAAGGTGGGCATCCTGGATGCCGACATCTACGGCCCCAGCCAGCCCATGATGATGGGCATCACCGGACGGCCCGAGAGCGAGGACGGCAAGTCCATGATGCCGCTGGCGAACTACGGCGTGGAGGTCATGTCCATTGGCTTCCTGGTCGATGAAGACCAGGCCATGATCTGGCGCGGCCCGATGGCCACCCAGGCGCTGGATCAGTTGCTGCGCCAGACCAACTGGGGCGACCTGGACTACCTGCTGGTGGACATGCCCCCGGGCACCGGCGACATCGCGCTCACGCTCTCCCAGCGCGTGCCGCTGACCGGCGCGGTGATCGTCACCACGCCGCAGGACATCGCGCTCATCGACGCCAAGAAGGGTCTGACGATGTTCGAGAAGGTGGGCGTGCCCATCCTGGGCATCGTGGAGAACATGGCGGTGTACTGCTGCCCGAACTGCGGCCACACCGAGCACATCTTCGGCGCCGACGGCGGCAAGCGCATGGCCGAGCAGTTCAAGGTGGACCACCTGGGCTCGCTTCCGCTGAACCTGTCCATCCGCCAGCAGGCCGACGAAGGCCGCCCCACCGTGGTGGCCGATCCTGACGGCGAGATCGCCGCCCTCTACAAGACCGTGGCGCGCACCGTGGCGGTGAAGATCGCCCAGCGGGCCAAGGACTTCAGCGCCAAGTTTCCGACGATCACGGTGTCCAAGGGCACCTGACGAGCAGCCGCACCGCAGGCCGGTAGCGCCCGAGTTTGTACCGTCACTTGGCGGATCAAGCGGGAGCCAGCCCGCCTATGCCGGCAGGCGCACCCTGAACACGGCCCCGGTGACCCCATCGGTGCGGGGGCCGGCCTCCAGGGTGCCGCCGTAGCGCTCCACCAGGCTGCGGCTGATCCACAGGCCCAGGCCGGTGCCGTCCTTGCGCCGTGTGACGAAGGGCTTGAAGAGTTCGGCCAGCAGCTCCGGGCCGAGCCCGGCGCCGGTGTCCTGCACCGTCCAGACCACGGCTGGACCCTCGGGCGATGCCTCGTCACGGCTGCTTAGCTGCAGTTCGCCGCCTTGAGGCATGGCCTGGATGGCATTGACCAGCAGGTTCACGATGACTTGCTGCATCTCGCCACGATTGACCGCCGGGTGCCGAGTGGCCCGCAGGTCACGCCGCACCGCGATGCCCGAGCGCGAGAGCTGATGCTGGGCCAGCACCAGGCTGTCGTCGATCAGGCGGTTCGGGTCCAGCGGCTCGATGTAGCCGGCAAACTCGGTGGGCCGGGCGTACTGCAAGAGCTGGTTGACGATCAAACGCATGCGCTCTATCTGCTCGTCCACCAGGCGCATTTCGGCCCGCACCTTGTGCGCGTCCGGCCCGAGCAACTCGCGCATCAGGTCCAGGTTGCCCTGGATGACGGCGATGGGGTTGTTCACCTCGTGCGCGATGCTGGCGGTCAACTGGCCCACGGTGGCCAGCTTTTCCGAACGCACCAACTGGACTTGTGCCGCCTCCAGCTCACGGGTGCGCTCGGACACCTTGGCGTCCAGCTCAGCGTTCCAGCGTTGCAGGGCCTGGGTCTTGTCGTCGATGGTGTCGAGCAGGTGGTCCAGGTGTCCGGCGAGCTGGCCAATCTCGTCGTGCCGGCCCGTGCCGCCTACGCGTGCCTGCAGCTCGCCGTCTTCCACGCGCCGCATCGTGGCGGCCATGGTTTCCAGCGGCGCGAAGATGCGCCGCGCCCAGCGCAGGCTGACCCAGGCCCCGCCTATCATCACCAGGAAACTGGTGGCGCCGATGGCCAGCAGGATCGACACCTTGATCCACCGAAATGGCTCCTCGGTGAAGCCCACGTACAGCATGCCCACGCGGCGGCCGGCGCTGTCCTGCAGGGGTTCGTAGGCCGAGACGTACCAGTCGTTGACGACGAAGGCGCGGTCCAGCCAGGTGCGTCCCGAGCCCAGCACCACCTCGCGTACCGCCTGCGACACGCGGGTGCCGATGGCGCGCTGGTCCTGCTCGGCACCGAACAGGCGCACGTTGGTGGAGATGCGCACATCGTCCAGGAACAGGGTGGCCGTGCCGCGGCTGCCGTAGGGCAGTGAGCCCTCGGGGTACACGATCTCGTTGATGTGGTCGATGAAGGGCAGGTTGCGGTTGAGCAGCAGGCCGGCCTGCAGATGCCCCAGCGGGCGGCCGTCCGCGCCCTGCACGGCGCGTGTGGACAGCAGCACCATGGCCCGGTCTTCGCTCGCACGGTCCGTCGGGGCCGCGTTGCGCGTCTCCACCAGCGGCACGGACACCCGTGCGGCCAGCGAGGGCCCCAGCACTGCCAGTTGTTCCGGCGTCAGCACTTCCACGCTGGTGCCTCCCTGTGCCACCGCAGTCCGGGCGGGGGAGGCGGGGCTGGTGGGCTCCGTGCCGCGGGCCGGGCCGCTGTCGCCCAGCCACAGGCTGCCGTCGGGCCGCCGCAACTGGATGAAGTCCAGCCCTTCACGCTCGCGCAGGGCCTGCAGAAGGGCCACCAGCCTGCCTTCGCTCGCCCCCTCGATGGCCTGGTGCAGCGCATGGGATTCGGCCACGGCCGCCGTGCTGCCGCCCACCTCGCCCAGCACACGCTCGAAGTAGCCCTGCGCCACCGCCAGATCGCTGCGGATCTTGGTGATCAGCAACTGATCGAGGGCTGAATTCCCCCAAGCCAGCAGCACCACGCCCAGCGCCGGCAGCACCACCAGCAGCGGCACCAGCACCAGCGCCAGCAGCTTGTGCCGCACCGACAGCTGGTCGAAACGGCCTGCCAGGTGCGGACGGCGGGGCGGCTTCAGGGCCGCGGCGCTGTAGCCGGGGTGGGTGGCCTCGGCCTGGCCGCGGGGCTCAGCCGCCATGGCCCCATTCCGCTACCCGCCGCTCCAGCGTGCGCCGCGACACACCCAGCAGGCGCGCCGCCTGCGACTTGTCGCCCGCCACGGATTCCAGCACCGCCAGCATGTGGCGCCGCTCCAGGCTCTGCAGGTCGGTTGGTCCCTCGGTCAGTGCCGCCGGGGAGGTGGACGCCGTGGTTCCCAAGGCCGCCGACCTTTGGCCCGCAGCGTTTGCGGCGCGGACAGCGGACGCCGGGTCGCGGGTCCGGTTCAAGCCCTGGTACAGCGCCGAAACATTGAGCGCCCCCAGGATCAGCGAGCGTTCGATCAGGTTGCGCAGTTCGCGCACGTTGCCCGGCCAGTCGTACTCGGCCAGGTAGCGCAGTTCGTCGGCTGTCACCTCGAAGGGCGGCACCCCCAGTTGTGGCGCCAGCGTGGTCAGGAAATGCGCCACCAAGTCGGGGATGTCCTCTTTGTGCGAGCGCAGCGGCGGCAGCGTGATCTCCACCACCTGCAGCCGGTAGTACAGGTCCTTGCGGAAGCGCCCGGCCTCCACCTCATCGGCCAGCCGGTGGTTGCTGGCGGCCACGATGCGCACGTTCACCGGGATCTCTTGCTCGCTGCCCACCGGCCGCACGCAGCGGCTTTCCAGCACGCGCAGCAGCGTGGCCTGCAGCGGCAAGGGCAGCTCGCCGATTTCATCCAGAAACAAGGTGCCGCCCTGGGCGTACACGAACAGCCCGTCGCGCCGCTGCGCCCCGCCGTGGGTGCCGAAGAGCTCCTGCTCGATGAGGGCGGGCGAGAGCGCGGCGCAGTTCACCGGCACGAAAGGCGCATCCGCATGGGGGCTCAGGGTGTGCAGCGCCAGCGCGGCCAGCTCCTTGCCGGTGCCGGACTCACCCGTCAGCAGCACCGTGCTGTCCACCGCGGCCACCCGCTGCAGCGCCGTCTGCAGCCCCTTGATGGCGATGGAGCGGCCCACCAGGCCGCTGGCGCTGGGGGTACGCTGCTGCAGCGAGCGGCGCAGCACCCAGTTCTCGCGCTTGAGCCGCGCGCGGTCCAGCCCCTGGCGCACGGCATTGAGCACCTGAGTGACGCGAAAGGGCTTGAGCAGGAAGTCACCGGCGCCCGCGCGCAGGGCCTTGATGGCGGTGTCCAGATCGGCGAAGGCGGTGATTAGCACCACCTCGTTGTCGTTGCCCTGCTCGCGCATGTCCCGCAGCATCTCCAAGCCGCTCTTGCCTGGCAGCGTGATGTCAAGGATGACGAGGTCGAACCGGTGCTTGCGCATCAGCTCCTCGGCCTCCTCTGCCGAGGCGGCTGCCATCACCTGGCTGGCCCGGGGTTCCAGCGTCTTGAGCAGGAAATTGCGCATGCCCGGCTCGTCATCGACGACCAGGATCGTGGCCAAGGGCCAGCGTGCCCCGGTGGTGTCTGCCTCCGTGCTGGAGGGCGGCTCTACGCCGGGTTCGGGCTTGGAGTTCTCGGGGTCGCGGGCCGGCATGGTGGGCGGGATTCTAGGAAGTGCAGCAGGGGCCGCAGCGCGTCAGCCGAAACCCGTGCAAGACCTGTCCCTTCGGCCGCTTCTGCCCCTTGGTTTACCCTGGCGCCTCATGAACCTCATCGACGCCTACCGCTACTTGGCCGCGCTGGAGCGCCACCGCCACTTCGGCCGCGCGGCCGATGCCTGCCACATCACCCAGCCCGCACTGTCCAACGCGCTGCGGGCGCTTGAGTCGAACCTGGGCGTGGCCATCGTGCGGCGTTCGCGGCAGTTCGAGGGCTTCACCCCGGAAGGTCAGGAGGTGCTGGCCGTAGCCCACCGCATCCTGCGCGAGCAGGAAACCCTGGTGCAAGACCTGGCCAGCAGCGCCGGCCAACCTCGTGGGCGCCTGGTGATCGGCACCGTGCCCACCGCACTGCCCATTGCCGCGCGCTTCGCGGCCTGGCTGGTGCGCCATCATCCCGGCATCGCACCGCAACTGCGTTCCATGGCGTCGCAGGACATCGAATCCGGTTTGGAAGATCTGTCGCTGGACATCGGGTTGGGGTTTGCCGAGAGGGTGCAAGGCCGTGCCGGTGTCCAGCTCACGCCGCAGTATGAAGAGCATCACCACCTGCTGTGGCGCAGCGCCGAAGAGGCCGGGCGACAGCCGGCCGTGTCCGTATCCACATCTGAACGGCACGCTGCCTCTGCGGGCCCTGTGGCCCTGGCGGTGGGCCCGTCCATCCCCTGGGCCCAGGCCGTGGAGCGCCCGCTGTGCCTGCTGACCCCGGAAATGCACCATCGCGCCTTGCTGGAGCGGGTGTTTGCCGGCCTGGGCCTGCAGGTGCGCCCGGTGCTGGAGACCGATTCGGTGCTGGCCCTGGTGGTGGCCGTGCAGGCGGGCCCGCTGGCCGCGGTGATGCCTGGCGCTCTGGTGGCCACCGTGGCGCCCGCGCCCGGCCTGCACGTCAGCCCGCTGACCCAGCCCGACCTGCGCACCCCCATCGCCTTCATGACATCAGCCCGCGTGCGGCCCTCGCGCGCGCTGGAGGCCGCGCTGGCCCTGGCCGGCCGGGCGGACTGGCTGCAGCACGCCCGGGCGTACAGCGGGGCGCTGGCGGTTCATCACTGACCTGAATCAAGCCGTTTCGAGAAGTGATTGGACACGGCGCGGGCCGCCCGGAATGATCGCGGCGTCCTGCCGGACGGGCAAGGCGCACTCCGCGCCTCCCGGGCCTTGGCGGGCCAGCCTTGTCAGGGTCTGCCGTGTCCGTTGCCGTCCGTTCCGTGATTCCCATCGTGCCTTTGGCGGCCGCGGCCTCGACCGCAGCTTCCCCGCAGGCGCTGCGCCAGCGCAAGCGCCAGGCCCCCAAGGGCCGGCGCGTGACGCCCGAAGCCCTGGCCGACCTGCAAGCCCTGTTCGGCGGTGCCGACCTGTCGGCGCGGCGCGATTTGCTGATCGAGCACCTGCACGTCCTCAACGACCGTTTCGGGCAACTCGGCACGCCGCACCTGGCGGCGCTGGCCCAGCGCATGCGCCTGTCGCAGACCGAGGTCTACGAGGTGGCGAGCTTTTATCACCACTTCGACATCGTGCGCGAGGGCCCGGACGGCACCGTGCCCGCAGCACCCGCGCTCACCGTGCGGGTGTGCGACGGCGTGTCGTGCGAGATGGCGGGCGCGCGGGACCTGCTGGCGCGCCTGCCGCAGATGCTGGGGGCTGCAGTGCGCGTCATCCCCGCACCCTGCGTGGGCCGGTGCGAGCAGGCGCCGGTGGCGGTGGTGCATCAGCGGCCGGTTGCCGGGGCGTCCTTGGCCTCGGTGCAAGCGCTCGCGCGAACGGCCTTGGGTGCAGCAAGCCCTGTAGGACCTGATGGCGAGCCAGGCGGCCCTCCGTCGCGGGCGGCCCTTGCCCGCATCGACGACATCCCTGAAGCCATCGACCTGGACGCCTACCGTGCTGGCGGCGGCTACGCATTGCTGGCGCAGTGCCTGCGCTGTGAGCGTTCGGCCGAATCGGTGATCCAGACAATGGAGCACGCCGGCCTGCGCGGCCTGGGCGGCGCGGGTTTTCCGGCCGGGCGCAAGTGGCGTATCGTGCGCGGTCAGAGCGGCCCGCGCCACATGGCGGTGAACATCGACGAAGGCGAGCCCGGCACCTTCAAGGACCGCTGGATCCTGGAGCGCGACCCGCACCGCTTCCTGGAAGGCATGCTGATCGCCGCCTGGGCGGTGGGCATTGACGCGATCTGGATCTACCTGCGCGATGAATACCACGGCATCCGCGCGCTGCTGGAGCGCGAGCTGGAGCGCCTGCGCGCTGCGCCGCCGCTGCCTGTGGGCACAGGTGCGGGTGCTGGCTCAGATGCAGCTTGGACCCTGCCCACCATAGAACTGCGCCGCGGCGCGGGCGCCTACATCTGCGGCGAAGAGTCCGCGATGATCGAGTCCATCGAAGGCAAGCGCGGCCTGCCTCGCCTGCGCCCACCCTATGTGGCCGAGGTGGGCCTGTTCGGCCGGCCCACGCTGGAGCACAACGTCGAGACCCTGCATTGGGTGCGCGAGCTGCTGGAGCAGGGCGCCGAAGCCTTCGCGACTCAGGGCCGGCATGGGCGCAAGGGCCTGCGGCGCTTCAGCGTCAGCGGGCGGGTGCGCGAGCCGGGCGTGAAGCTGGCCCCGGCCGGCATCACGCTGCGCGAACTGGTGGAGGAACACTGCGGCGGCCTGCCCGAAGGCCATGAGCTGTACGCCTTTCTGCCCGGCGGCGCCTCGGGTGGCATCTTTCCGGCGGCGCTGGCCGATGTGCCGCTGGACTTCGACACCCTGCAGCCGCACGGCGGCTTCATTGGCTCCGCCGCGGTGGTGGTGCTCACGCGCAGCGCCACGCACTGGGACCGCGCCGTGGACGCGGCGCGCAACGTGATGCGCTTCTTCGAAGACGAATCCTGCGGCCAGTGCACGCCCTGCCGCGTGGGCACCGCCAAGGCCGGGGCGCTGATGACGCAGCCGGTGTGGGACGCGCCGCTGCTGGCCGACCTGTCGCAGGTGATGCGCGACGCCTCCATCTGCGGCCTGGGGCAGGCCGCGCCCAACGCCTTTGACCTGGTGTTGCGCTACTTCCCTGACGAGGTGGGAGCCTCACCGGCCCCAGCGACACAGCCTGTGGAGCCCGCTGACCCGGATGGTCGGAATTCCGCGCCCAGCCCTGCCCCTGCTCGAGTCTGAACCGGAGCCCCGCGATGTCTGCCCTGAACCCCCCCATCGCCTTCACGCTCGACGGCTGCGCCGTGGCCGCCCAGCCCGGCGAAACCCTCATCGAGGTGGCCCGGCGCGAAGGCGTGGAGATCCCGCACTTGTGCTGGACGCCCGGCCTCGCCCCGGCCGGCAACTGCCGCGCCTGCGTGGTGGAGGTGGACGGCGAGCGCGCGCTGGCCGCTTCCTGCTGCCGCCAGCCCACCGCAGGCATGAAGGTGCAGACCGCCAGCGACCGCGCCCGCGCCTCGCAGCGCCTGGTGTTGGAGCTGCTGCAGGCCGACATGCCCGAGGCACGCCACACCCGCCACAGCGAGGTGGACGAGTGGTCCGCCCGTCTGGAGGTGGGCCGGCCCCGCTTCCCGTCTCGCCCGCCCCAGGCCGAGCCTGCGGCGGACCTGTCCCACCCCGCCATCGCCGTGAACCTGGACGCCTGCATCCAGTGCACGCGCTGCCTGCGCGCCTGCCGCGACGCGCAGGGCAACGACGTCATCGGCATGGCACTGCGCGGCCCGCACGCCAAGATCGTCTTCGACATGGACGACGCAATGGGAGCGTCCACCTGCGTGGCCTGCGGCGAGTGTGTGCAAGCCTGCCCCACGGGCGCGCTGAGCCCTGCGAAGGATGTGGCCCTGCAGCCCGTGACGAAGCAGGTGGACAGCGTGTGCCCTTACTGCGGTGTGGGTTGCCAGTTGACCTATCACGTGGCCGAAGATGCCGCGCCCGCCAGCCAGGCCGCGGTCTCGGAAGCCGACCTCGGCTCGCCTGCGGCGGTCCCCCAGCCCATCGACCGTATCGTCTTCGTCGAAGGTCGCCAGGGGCCGGCCAACGAGGGCCGGCTGTGCGTCAAGGGCCGCTACGGCTTTGACTACGCGCGCCACCCTCAGCGCCTGACGGTGCCGCTGATTCGCCGCGCCGACGCCCCCAAGGACGCAACGGCCGCGCTGGACCCCGCCACCGCCCGCGCCTGGTTCCGCGAGGCCACCTGGGAGGAAGCGCTGGACGTGGCCGGCCGCGGGCTGCGCCGCATCCGCGACCGTGACGGCCCCAAGGCCTTGGCCGGCTTCGGCTCCGCCAAGGGCAGCAACGAAGAGGCCTACCTGTTCCAGAAGCTGGTGCGCGTGGGCTTCGGCAGCAACAACGTGGACCACTGCACGCGGCTGTGCCACGCCTCCAGCGTGGCGGCGCTGCTGGAGGGCATCGGCTCGGGCGCGGTCAGCAACCCGGTGAAGGATGTGGCCAAGGCCGAGGTCGTCATCGTCATCGGCGCCAACCCGGTGGTGAACCACCCGGTGGCTGCCAGCTTCATCAAGAACGCCGTGCGGCAGGGCACCAAGCTCATCCTGATGGACCCGCGCCGCACGGACCTGTCGCGCCACGCCCACCGCGTGCTGCAGTTCCGCCCCGACACCGATGTGGCGCTGCTGAACGCGCTGATGCACGTGATCGTGGAGGAAGGCCTGGTCGATGCCGGGTTCATCGCTGCCCGCACCGAAGGCTATGAGGCGCTGCGTGACAACGTGCGCGCCTTCAGCCCCGAGGCCATGGCGCCGGTGTGCGGCATCGACGCCGCCACCATCCGAGAAGTGGCGCGCCTGTACGCCACCAGCCGCGCTTCCATGATCCTGTGGGGCATGGGCGTCAGCCAGCACGTGCACGGCACCGACAACGCGCGCTGCCTCATCGCGCTGGCGCTGATGACCGGCCAGATCGGCCGCCCCGGCACGGGGCTGCACCCGCTGCGCGGCCAGAACAACGTGCAGGGCGCGTCTGACGCCGGCCTCATCCCCATGATGTACCCGGACTACCACCGCGTGAGCGAGCCCTGGGCGCGTGACCTGGTGGCCCGTGCCTGGGGCGTGGCGCCCGACCGGCTGGACCCGGACCCGGGCCTGACCGTGGTGGAGGTGATGAAGGCGGCGCTGGCCGGCCGACTCAAGGGCCTGTACATCATGGGCGAGAACCCGGCCATGAGCGACCCCGATGCTGACCACGCCCGCCAGGCCATGGCCGGCCTGGAGATGCTGGTGATGCAGGACATCTTCCTCACCGAGACCGCCTGCCTGGCCGACGTGGTGCTGCCGGCTTCAGCCTTCGCCGAGAAGACCGGCACCTTCACCAACACCGACCGCACCGTGCAGATGGGGCGCCAGGCGCTTTCACTGCCCGGCCAGGCGCGGCAGGACCTGTGGATCCTGACGGCGATGGCGCGGCAACTCGGCCTGGACTGGAGCGCCTATGGCGCAGCCCCCACTGACTGCCGGCAGGCCGTGGCCCGGGTGTTCGACGAAATGCGCTCCGTCATGCCCAGCATCGGCGGCATCACCTGGCAGCGCCTGGAGCAGGAAGACGCCGTCACCTACCCCTGCGAGCACGAGGGGGACCCTGGCGAACCAGTGGTCTTCACCGACCACTTCCCGCGCCCTTCAGGCCGCGCGCGCTTCGTGCCGGCGGACATCATCCCGGCCGACGAGCGGCCTGATGCCGAGTACCCGCTGGTGCTCATCACCGGCCGCCAACTGGAGCACTGGCACACTGGCAGCATGACGCGCCGCAGCGCCGTGCTGGACGCCATCGAGCCCGACCCCGTGGCCCTGGTCCACCCGCTGCAACTGGAGCGCCTGGGCATCCAGCCCGGCGAGCTGATGACCGTGGCCACGCGCCGCGGCCATGTGAGCCTCTACGCCCGCGCCGACGAAGGCACGCCCCAGGGCGCGGTGTTCGTTGCCTTCTGCTGGGCCGAGGCCGCCATCAACCGCCTGACCAACCCCGCCCTCGATCCCGTGGCCAAGATCCCGGAGTTCAAGTACTGCGCGGTGAAGGTGACGCGTGGCGGTGAGGCCCTGGCCGATGGCAGCTTCGGGCACGGGCATGTGATGGCGGATGTGGCGGTGGCGTGAGCTGGCAGCCGTGCCGCCTCACCCCAGCTGCCTCAACTCCTCCACCGTATTCGCATTGAAGAACGCCGCGCTGTCGTCGAAGACGACGGTGGCGCAGCGGTGCTGGGCGGTCCAGCGGTCGATCTTGCGTTGGCCGCTGTCCAGAAAGGCTTGCACGCTTTCCAGCAGGCTGGCCTTGAGCAGGCAGAAGACCGGTTGCACCTGCACCACGGGCTGGCCCTGGGCAGCGGCGTTCACATCGGTCTCTTGGGCCGGTTCGCGTGTCGCGGCCATGGCGATGTCGGCGTCTTCGGCCTGGGCGGCCGTGGCCAGGCGTTCCACCAGGTCAAGGGGAAAGTTCGGCGTGTCGCAGGGCACGGTCACCAGCCAGGGGGTCTCGCAGTGCTCCAGGCCCACCAGCATGCCAGCCAGGGGGCCTGCGAAGTCCGCCTGCAGGTCGGGCCACACGGGCACACCCATGGACTCGTAGGCGCCCAGGTTGCGGTTGGCGTTGACCATGGCCGAGCCCACCTGCAACTGCAGGCGCAGCAGGCAGTGCAGTGCCAGGGGCATGCCCAGGTGGTTCTGCAGGCCCTTGTCCACGCCGCCCATGCGGCTGCCCCGGCCGCCGGCCAGCACCAGGCCGGTGATGTCTTCCGTGGGGATGGCGCTGGTGCGCATCGCCTCAGGCCTCCAGCATGTCGAAGGCCTGGGTCTCCACCTGCACGAAGGCCCGCGTCATGGCGGCCACGGCGCGCCAGGTGTGGGCTCGGGGGTGGGCCTCCACGGCGTCGCACAGCGCTTCCAGCCAGGTTTGCACATGGGCGCGGAAGAAGCGGCGCTGCTGTTCCAGGTTGCACACGCTGGCGTCCTCGCCGGCGATCAGGTAGCGCATCACCTCCAGCACGAAGGACACGTGGTCCTCGGTTTCCAGGCGGTCGTGGTCGCGGTCCAGGCCCAGGGCGGCCAGGTCGGTGCGCAGGGCGGCCAGCGGCTTTTCGTTCAGAAAACCGCTGAGGTAGTAAGAGCCGTAGGCGAAGACCTCGGGCTTGCCCACGCCGTGGAAGAGGGCGTCGTGCTCGGCCCGGGCCTCGGCCACGGTGGTGGCGCGCAGGGCGCCCACCAGGTGTTGCCAGGGTTCCTGCAGGAAGCCGCCGGCCTGCGGGGCCTCGGTCACGGCCACGCGGAACTCGGCCATCAGCGCGTCGTCCGGGGCCTCCAGCCACAGGCGGGCCAGCAGGCCGTACAGCTCGGCGCGCTGCAGTTCCTCGGCCTCGCCGCTGCCCAGGGCGGGGCTGAAGTGGACGGCGGCCACGGGCGCGGGGGGGGTGGAGGTGGGGTCGGAGGTGGGGTGGGATGCACTCATGGCCGGTTCCTCACAGATCGGTGATCCGCACTTCGTTCGGGTTGCTGAACATGTCCACCACGCGGCAGTCGCTGCACATCTTCAGGCGCTCGGCCCCGGCGCCCTGGAAGGCGGCGTGGTTGCCCAGCTTCTCGATCATGTTCTCGATGGCGCGCAGCGTGCCGAAGGGCTTGGCGCAGCGCACGCAATGGAAGGGCGCGGCTTCGTGCAGCACGCGGGCGGCCTTGCGTGCCTTGCCGCCCTCGGCCAGCCACAGCCGGGGCTGCAGCGTGATGGCCTGCTCAGGGCAGGTGGTGGCGCACAGGCCGCATTGCACGCAGTTCTTCTCGGTGAAGCGCAGTTGCGGCTGCTGCGGGTTGTCGGCCAGGGCCGATTCCGGGCAGGCGCCCACGCAGCTCAGGCACAGCGTGCACTTGGCCGGGTCCACCACCAGGCTGCCGAAGGGCGAGCCGGCTGCGGGCAGGGCGATGGCGTCCGGCAGGGCGGTGGATGCGGCGCCTGCCTGCGCGGCGGCGGCCGAACCGAAGGCTGCGGTGGAGACCGCCGTGGCGGAAGCGCCTGCAACTGCCGTGGTGCCAAGTGCTGAGCTGGCTTTCAGCGGCGCCTGGGCCAGCAGGTGGTCCAGCGCCAGCTCCAGCGTGGCGCGCTTGTCGGCCTGCACGGCAAAGGCGGCCGGGCGGGCCACGGTGCGGGCGGGGGCGCTGCGCAGGGCGGCGTCCAGCCGGGCGAGGGCGGCAAGGTCGGGCGTGGTGCCGGGGGTGTCCTTGCCACTGACGCCAGCCTCCACCAGCCGCAGGTGCGTGCCCTCGTAGCCCAGGCCCGTCAGCAACGCCTGGGCCACGGCCATCTGCTCGGCCAGGGCCTGCCGGTATTCAGGCGCTTCTTCCTCGGTCAGCAGCACCATCACCTGGCTGGCGCCCAGGGCCAGGGCCGAGAGCCACAAGTCCAGCCCGATGCTGGCGGTGTGCCACACGGGCACCGGCAACACGCGTGCGGGCACGCCCTGGATGCCGGACTGGGGGCCGGGCTTGGGGCCAGGCTGGACACCGGGCTTCAGGCGCGCCGCACGGCCCAGGGCGTTGACCACGCGCTCGCCCGCGCCTTCGCTGTGGATCAGCAGGGCGGCGTCGCGTCCGCCCGCCGCCGCGTAGGCGTTGAGCATGGTGCGCAGGCGCCGTCCCTGGTCGGTGGTGCCGGGGTAGGTGAAGGACAGGGCGCCGCTGGGGCACACCGTGCTGCAGGCGCCGCAGCCCACGCACAGGTGGGGCTCCACGATGATGCCGCCGCCGTCATGCACCACCGCGGCCACGGGCCGGCCTTCGGCGTCGGGGCGGCGGCGTGGCCCGGCGCTGGCCTTGCCCTTGCGCGAGGCATCGCTGCGGATGGCCTGGGCCGAGCACACGTCGATGCAGGCGGTGCAGCCGATCTGCTCGTTGCGGCTGTGGGCGCACAGCTTCTGCTGGTAGCGGAAGAACTTCGGCTTCTCGAACTCGCCTTCGCTTTCGCGCAGCGCCAGCGCGGCCGGCACCAGGTCAGCGCCTGGGGGCACGTGGCGGTAGCCCTGCGGTGGCTGGTGCTGGGTGAAGGCCGGGGCCTCGCGCAGGTCCAGCACCAGGTCAAAGGTTTCTTCCACGGCCTGCGGCTCACGCGCGAAGTCGATGGCGCCGGCGGCCTCGCACACCCGCACGCATTCGCGGTGGCTCTTGCAGGCCGCCAGGTCCACCTGGTAGTCCAGGCCGATGGCGCCTTCCGGGCAGGCCTGCACGCAGGCATTGCAGCGGGTGCACAGGTCCAGGTCGATGGGGTTGTCCTGCGTCCAGTGCGCCTGGAAGGCGCCCAGCCAGCCCTGCAGCGAGGCCAGTTGCCCACGGTGCACGGCGTGGGTGCGCGCCTGGGGCAGGGGGGCGGGGCCGCTGTCGATCAGCAGCGTGAGGTTGAGCTTGTCGGCCAGCAGCGCCGTGGCCTGCTGCACGCGCGCGGCCGGGCCCACCACCAGGCAGCGCCCGGCCGAGCGGTAGGTGACGGTGGACACGGGCTCGGGCGCGGGCAATTGCGCCGCGGCGATGAGGGCGGCCAGCTTGGGCGCGGCCTGTGCGGCGTCGCGCGACCAGCCCCCGGTCTCGCGGATGTTGACGAAGCGGATGGGCCGCTCCTGTACCGGGGCGGCGCCCTCGGTCTGCTCGTTGAGCTCCAGGAACAGACGCTGCTCCTGCGTGCAGGCCACCAGCAACTCGTCACCTTCGCGGCCGGTCTGCACCGCGGCGCGCTGGAAGGCCTGCGCCTCGCGCCGGCACAGCACCGAGTGGACGGTCTCCAGGCCGTCAGCGCTGGCGCCCGAGGTCTTGCCCAGGGCCTGCCGCACCGTGGCCATCAGGCCCTGGGGGTTCTGCGGTTCCAGCGGCATCGTGCGGTTGCAGTCGCAGATCAGGGTCTTCATGGGTGCGGGCCTCTGGGGGTGGCCGAGGAGGATCGGCGGGGGTCTCGGTGGATGTGTCGGCGGGTACGGCGGCGGACGCCTCGGACGCGGGGTGGGGCGCTGTGTCGGAGGGTGCGCCGGACGGGGTGTCCGGGGATGGGGCGGCGTCTGTGGCGGCCTGGGGTCCGGCGGCCGCCACGGCGGGGGCGTCCGCGGGCTCAGGCGTCTTGGTGAACAGTCCCAGGGCCTCGGACTGCACCATCTTCTCCAGCATGCCGGCCGGCAACGGGTCGGGCCGGCCGTAGTCGTCGATGTAGATGTCCAGGCCGTCCATCACGTTGAAGTGCGGGTCGGCAAACAGCTTGTGCAGCGCGGCGTTCTTCACGCTGGGGTCGACGTTGCGGCCCACGAAGCGCGAGTAGTCAGAGTCCTGCGTCAGGCGGGCCACGTCTTCCATGGTCGGCGGGGGCGGCGGCGGGGCCGGCTGGGGCGCAGCGGCGGGGCCGACTGGGGCACCCTGGGCCTGGGCCGCGGTGGGGGCTGGCGTGAGCCGCGCGGCGTCTGGGGCGGCAGATGCCGGTGCCGCCCCTGCCGCAGCAGGGGCGTGCGCGGCGGGCAGGGCGGTGGGGGCCGTGGGGGAGGGGCTGGGCGGCTCGGTCTGCGCCTGCCCGTCGCGCGCCTGCACCTTGCGCCGGGACCAGCGCGACAGGAAGCCGTCGTCGGTGTCGCCCATGGGCCCTAGCGCTTGTCGGGGTCGACGAAAGAGGCTGGCCGGCGCCGCTTCTTGGGCTCGGGCCGGTAGTGCAGGTCCACGAAGGTCTGCAGCCAGGCGGCCACCTCGGCGGGCAACGGCAGGTTGTCCACGCGCTCTTGGGCGTCCAGCAGGCGGCCGGCCTCGTGGTACGACAGCGTCACCTGTTCCGGCCAGGCCCGGGAGGGGTCTTCGTCCGAGACGCGCCACATCACGAACCACACGGGCGAGCCGGAACTCAGGTTCAGGTAATAGCCCTCGGCCTCGTCGCGGTGCAGGCGCACCGGCAGCCCGGGGTGCAGGAACCGCGCTGTGTGGCCAGCGTCGCGCAAGGTGCGCGCCGCTTCCCCGAAGCCGCCGTCGTCCTGCACCACCTCCACCGGCAGGTGGCGCCAGTCTTCCCACGCGCTGGGCGCTTTGTGGCGCTCGAACACGACGGCGACTTCCAGGGTGGGGGGTGCGTCCATGCTCGTCAGGGTGCTCAGGGCGGCGGATTCTAGGGGCCGGCCCGGCCTGCGCGTGCGGTGCTTGCGCCATGCCCCCGCACCGGCGCTGCGCGCTGCGACAAGAAGCCCTGCGTTGCGACAACTTGTCGCGCCAAACCCGGGTGGCTACTGATTGCACCCGGGTTAACGCCGAGTCCTAATCCGCGGCGCAGATATGAAGCGGCGTTCATGCCCTTCCTGTTTTCGAGGACCCCGCCATGAGCAAACCCTCTCAGCCTTCTGTCTCTCCGGTTTCCCGGCGCACGCTGTTCGCCGGCGCTGGTACCGCTGGTGCCCTGGCCGCCGCAGCCACCTTGCTGCCCACCACCCCGGTCCAGCCCCCTGTGGCGGCCGCCGAGCCGGCCCTGGAGGGTGGCGAGGACGGACGCTACCGCGCCACCGCACACGTGATGCGCTACTACCAGACCGCCAAGGTCTGAACCTCGCCGCTCCCCACTGCCCCATCGGAATGTGCCGTCCTCGGGTTTGTCCTGAGGAATATGCCTAAGGAAGTTCCATGCTGCTCACCCGCAAATCGTCATCTGTCGGCGCCTCGTCCTCTGGCTTGGTTGCCAGCCTGTCGCGCGGTGTCTCGCGCGCCATTCCCACGATGGACCGCCGCGCCTTCCTGCGCCGTTCGGGCCTGGGGGTGGGGGCGGGCCTGGCGGCCTCTCAACTGACGCTGGTCAAGAAGGCGAAGGCGGCCGATACGGCCAAGGCCGGTGCCGGCACCGGCAAGGTCGAGGTCAAGCGCACGGTGTGCGGCCACTGCTCGGTGGGCTGCGCCATCGACGCCGTGGTGGAGAACGGCGTCTGGGTGCGCCAGGAGCCGGTGTTCGACAGCCCCATCAACCTGGGCGCCCACTGCGCCAAGGGCGCGGCGGTGCGTGAGAACGGCCATGGCGAGTACCGCCTGAAGACGCCGATGAAGCTGGTGAACGGCAAGTACGAGCGCATCAGTTGGGACCAGGCGCTGGACGAAATCAGCAAGAAGATGCTGGAGCTGCGCAAGGAAAGCGGGCCCGACTCGATGTTCTTCGTCGGCTCGTCCAAGCACAACAACGAGCAGGCCTACCTGTTGCGCAAGTGGGTGTCGTTCTGGGGCACCAACAACACCGACCACCAGGCGCGCATCTGCCACTCCACCACGGTGGCCGGCGTGGCCAACACCTGGGGGTATGGCGCGATGACCAACTCCTACAACGACATGCAGAACGCCAAGGCGGCGCTGTACATCGGCTCCAACGCCGCCGAGGCGCACCCGGTGTCCATGCTGCACGTGCTGCACGCCAAGGAGGCGGGCTGCAAGATGATCGTGGTGGACCCGCGCTTCACCCGCACGGCGGCCAAGGCCGACGAATACGTGCGCATCCGCTCGGGCTCGGACATTCCCTTCCTGTTCGGGGTGATGTATCACATCTTCAAGAACGGCTGGGAAGACAAGAAGTACATCGAGGACCGCGTCTGGGGCATGGACAAGGTCAAGGAAGAGGTGATGGCCAAGTGGACACCTGACAAGGTGCAGGAGGCCTGCGGCGTGGACGAGGCCACCACCTTCAAAGTGGCCAAGATCATGTCGGAGAACCGCCCCAGCACCATCGTCTGGTGCATGGGCCAGACCCAGCACACCACCGGCAACGCCGTGGTGCGCGCCTCCTGCCTGCTGCAACTGGCCCTGGGCAACGTGGGCAAGAGCGGCGGCGGCACCAACATCTTCCGCGGCCACGACAACGTGCAGGGCGCCACCGACGTGGGCCCCAACCCCGACTCCCTGCCCGGCTACTACGGCCTGGCCGAGGGTTCTTGGAAGCACTTCGCCAATGCCTGGGGCGTGGACTTCGAGTGGATCAAGAAGCAGTACGCCCCCGGCATGATGAGCAAGCCGGGCATGACGGTGTCGCGCTGGATCGACGGCGTGCTGGAGAAGAACGAACTGATCGACCAGGAAAGCAACCTGCGCGGCCTGTTCTTCTGGGGCCACGCGCCCAACTCCCAGTCCCGCGGGCTGGAGATGAAGCGGGCCATGGACAAGCTGGACCTGCTGGTGGTGGTGGATCCCTTCCCCAGCGCCACGGCGGCCATGGCTGCCATGCCGGGCAAGCCCGAAGACCAGAACGCCAAGCGCGCGGTCTATCTGCTGCCGGCCACCACGCAGTTCGAGACGGCGGGCTCCTGCACGGCGTCCAACCGCTCCATCCAGTGGCGTGAGAAGGTGATCGATCCGCTGTGGGAGAGCCGCACCGACCACATGATCATGACGCAGCTGGCCGACAAGCTGGGCTTCGGCAAGGAACTGGTCAAGGGCTACAAGATGGTGCAGGGCAAGGGCGGCATGGAGCCCGAGACCGAGTCCATCCTGCGTGAGATCAACAAGTGCGTGTGGACGATTGGCTACACGGGCCAGAGCCCGGAGCGCCTGAAGGCCCACATGCGCAACATGCACGTGTTCGACGTCAAGACCCTCAAGGCCAAGGGTGGCGTGGACAAGGAAACCGGCCTGAACCTCGACGGCGAGTATTTCGGCCTGCCCTGGCCGTGCTACGGCACGCCCGAGATGAAGCACCCGGGCTCGCCCAACCTGTACGACACCTCCAAGCACGTGATGGAAGGGGGCGGCAACTTCCGCGCCAACTTCGGTGTGGAGCGTGACGGCAAGTCGCTGCTGGCCGCCGATGGCTCCTACTCCAAGGGGTCGGACCTCACCACCGGCTACCCCGAGTTCGACCACCTGCTGCTGAAGAAGCTGGGCTGGTGGGACGAACTGTCCGACGAAGAGAAGACCAAGGCCGAGGGCAAGAACTGGAAGACCGACCCCACGGGCGCGATCATCCGTGTGGCGATGAAGAACCACGGCTGCCACCCGTTCGGCAACGCACGCGCCCGCGCCGTGGTGTGGAACTTCCCCGACCCCATCCCCGTGCACCGCGAAGCGTTGTACAGCAACCGTCCGGACCTGGTGGCCAAGTACCCCACGCACGACGACCGCAAGGCCTTCTGGCGCCTGCCCACGCTGTTCAAGACCGTGCAGGAGAAGAACAAGGACATCGGCAAGACCTACCCGCTGATCATGACCAGCGGCCGCTTGGTGGAGTACGAGGGCGGCGGCGAGGAAACCCGCTCCAACCCGTACCTGGCCGAGTTGCAGCAGGAGATGTTCGTCGAGCTCAACCCCAAGGCGGCCAACGACCGTGGTATTCGCAACGGCGATTTCGTCTGGGTCAAGACCCCGCCGATGCAGGCGCTGCCCGAGTTCAAGGGCATCCGCGTCAAGGCCATGGTCACCGAGCGCGTAGACGCGGAGACCGTGTTCCTGCCGTTCCACTTCTCGGGCCGCTGGGGTGGTATCGACCTCGCACCGTATTACCCCCAAGGCGCCAAGCCGGTGGTGCGCGGTGAGGCGGTCAACACCGCCACCACCTACGGCTACGACAGCGTGACGATGATGCAGGAAACCAAGACGACGGTCTGCCAGATCGAGAAGGCGGCATGAGACCCCCAAGCTCGCTTTCGCTCGCTACCCCCCGCGGTGGCCGTCCGCCAGCGGCCCGGCCAAGCCGGTTCCGCGTCGTGAAGTTTGATCCTCTCGGCACTTGACTTGATCACCCGGAGATTTCGACATGGCAAGAATGAAGTTCATCTGTGACTCCGAGCGCTGCATCGAGTGCAACGGTTGCGTCACCGCCTGCAAGGCCGAGCACGAGGTGCCCTGGGGCGTCAACCGCCGCCGCGTGGTCACCCTCAACGACGGCATCCCCGGCGAAAAAAGCATCTCGGTGGCCTGCATGCACTGCAGTGACGCACCCTGCATGGCCGTGTGCCCGGTCGATTGCTTCTATCGCACCGACGAAGGCGTGGTGCTGCACGACAAGGACGTCTGCATTGGCTGCGGCTACTGCAGCTACGCCTGCCCGTTCGGTGCACCGCAGTT
>CAISJH010000444.1 GCA_903885585.1 uncultured beta proteobacterium | reverse complement strand
ATGGCCAGCGACCAGCCCTGCAGCGGGCCGCGCTCGGCGTGCGGCACGTCCAGCAGGTTGCCGATCACCTCCACGGGGATGCGCGCGGCAAAGTCCTCGATCAGGTCGGGCGCCTTCAAGCCGGCCATGCGCTCCAGCAAACCGTCCACCAGGGCCACCACGCCGCCCTCCATCCGGGCGATGGCGCGCTGGTTCAGCGCTCCCATCAGCAGCCGGCGCACGCGGGTGTGCAGCGGCGCATCGTTGAACACCAGGCTGGTGGTGTGGTGCTCGAACAGCGGCGAGCCGTCGCCGAACTTCGGGGTGAACTCGCGCTGCTTGTCGGAACTGGCCGCCGGGTGGCGGTAGACGGCAATCACGTCGTCGTAGCGCGTGAGCAGCAAGGTGTTGGCGTTCAGGCGGTGCACGGGGGCGTGCTGACGCAGCACCGCGTAGAAGGGGTAGGGGTTGTCCACAAAGCCTGCAGGTGGGCGGGTGAGGGTGAAGTCGGCGAGCCAGGACGGCTGCGATGGCTCAGGGTGCACTCCGAGCGCAGTGGGCACGGTGGGAGCAGTGGTTGCACCGGGTCCACCGGGTCCAGTGGGTGCATCGTTCCCCGCGGGCGCAGCAGGGGCAGGGCGTGCAGCGGCGGCGGCAGAGGTCACGGGGTAGAGCTCATCGGGCTGTCCATGCACTCAGGATAGCCGAGGGCCCACCGGATAATCGAGCTCATGTTCACCGGCATCGTTCAGGGCACCGCCCGCATCGCCGCCCTGGCCGACCGGCCGGGCTTGCGCACTTTCACGCTGGCCTTCCCGGCTGGCTTCTGCCACGGCCTGGAAGTGGGCGCCAGCGTGGCCTGCAACGGGGTGTGCCTGACGGTCACCTCGGTGCGGCCGCAGCAGGAGCAGGCTGACTTCGACGTGATGCTCCAGAGCCTGAACGTCACCACGCTTGGTGCTCTGGCCGTGGGCGATGGGCTGAACGTCGAGCGCGCGGCCAAGGACGGCGCGGAGATCGGCGGGCATCCGCTGTCCGGCCATGTGGATTTCCAGGCCCGGCTGCAGTCCATCCGCCAGCCCGAGAACAACCATGTCCTGCGAATAGGCGTGCCCGCGCCGTGGATGCGCTACGTCTTTGCCAAGGGCTACATCGCGGTGGACGGCGCGAGCCTCACCGTGGCTGAGGCCGGCCGCGAGCGCGATGGCAGCGGCTGGTTCGAGGTGTGGCTCATCCCCGAGACACTGCGCATGACCACCTTTGGCAACAAGCGCGAGGGCGACGCCTTCAACATCGAGATCGAACGCCAGACCCAGGTCTTCGTGGACACCGTGCGCGCGGCCATCGACGAGCGCCTGGGTCCGCTCGTGCCGGCGCTGGAGAAGTTGCTTGCGGCGCAAGGGCTGTCGCTGGATGAGTGGTCGCCGCCCAGAGCCCTGAAGGGCGACTGAGCGCCTGCTGCGAGGCGCTCAACCCCGCAGCCCCAGCAGCTCCAGCGTCAGCCGATGGGCCCGGGCGTCAGGGTCGGCCAGGTCGTGCAGCACGTTCATGTGGTGGCGGTCGGGTACGGCTTCGCAGACCGGCACCGCCCGCGCGCCCCATCGCTTTCTGATGAGCCGGTTCTGGCGCAGGAATTCCTCGCTCTCGTCCGCGCCCACCAGGGCGATCAGCGGACCGCCGGGCGCTGGCATCTCCGCCGGGCTGAGGCGCTGGGCACGCCCCTCGTCCAGCCCCAGGTCTGCGGCCAGAAAGGGCGCGTGCCGAAGCGGCTCCAGTTCGAACACGCCCGACAGTGACACTGCGCCCTTGACCAGGTCGGCGGGCAGGTCAGGGGACAACACCGGCCATTGGAGAGCCAGCATCATGGCCGCGAGATGTCCTCCCGCCGAATGTCCTGCCACGATGATGTGGTCGGGGTTGCCGCCGTAGGCCCTGGCATGGCGCCAAGTCCAGGCCAGGGCTTGTCCCACCTGCAGCACGATCTGCTCCACGCTCACCTTGGGCGCCAGCGGATAGTCCGGTACCACCACCAGCGCGCCTGCCGCGGCGAAGGGCGGGGCGATGAAGGCCTGATCGCGTTTGGACAGCGCGCGCCAGTAGCCGCCATGCAGGTACACCAGCACGGGCGCGCCGGCTTGCGGGCGGACTTGACCGCGAGTGTCATGGCCCTCGGAACTGGGCAGGAACAAGTCCAGCGTGTGGCCCGCCTCGGCTGGGGTCAGGCGCTGTCCCGGCGCCAGTTCCAGGTAAGGCACATCAAGGACGCAGCCCGGTGTTGACAGTGCGAGCGCGGAGCGCTCGGCCCAGGATTGCAGGATCTGCGGGTGCTCGGGTATCCGGCCCCGGTTGTTGTACTGGGCGTCGTGCCAGGCTGGCGAGTGGCGTCTGGTCATGGGGCGGTCCTGGCCTTGCGTTGCGGGCGGCTGTTGCCGGGGTGGCTGTCCTCCGTGCGCGGCGCCTTGGCTTCGTTCACTGCCGCCGCCACGAGTGCATCTGCCATCCACAGCGCCACTTTCTCTACGGCCTTGTCTGAGAGGCCCCAGATGTCCTTGAGAACGATGTAGGTCTCGATGCCGTAGACGACCGTGAGGGCCTGATGCAGGCGTATCTGGGTGGCTGGTGCCAGCATGTTGGACATCGGTGCGATCGCATTTCCCAGAATGTGCACCCGGTGACCGCGCTTGTAGGGCTCCTCCTCCAGCATGCCGGCACGCTCCTGTGCCCATTGCTCCAGCGAGAGCTGTACCGCGGCGCGCATCTGAGCCTCGAAGGCCTGGAAGAGGGGGAAGGTCTTTTCGAAGACATCGCGCACGCGACTGGGGCCGTCCGGATGCGGCGAAGAAAAGCTGCGCACCGGCCCGAGCGAAGCGTCCATGACAGCACCGATCAGCGCGCTGCGGCTGGGGAAGTAGCGGTAGACCGTGGCACGTGACACCCCGCTGCGTTGCGCCACGTCCACCATCGACGGCACGTGTCCTGCCTCACGGATGAGGTCCATGGCGGTGTCCAGCAGCAGACGGAAGGTCGAGGCCTTCACACCTCTTTGGGGAGGTGAAGGGCCGAGGCTGGGCGTCACTTCCGGGACCGCAGCGCGGTCGACTCTGGGTGCTCTCTTGCGGGCAGCCGGTGCAGCGGGCATGAGGGTTTGTCCTGAGGTTTATGGGGCTTTGGGCCACTTGGCAGGCCGTCGATCACGAGCCTATGATGCACTCATCCAGATTTGAGACGCAAGTCTCATTTCTCTCAGACAGATCCTGCAGCGGCGTGCTCTAGCGCGACTGACATGCGGGGCAACGAGGAGACAGGGCCATGCGTTCGCAGGAACGAGGGCGGTGCACGCAGAGATGCTGCGAGGGGTTGCGTGGCGGGTTCATGCCCGGGCGCGTCCTCGAGTCCTGAGCGGCTGCGGGGCTGAAGATCATGACCCTGCACCTGTTCGAGCGCGTGGCTGTCGAAGACGAGGGCGAGGGAGACCCGGTGGTCTGCGTGCACGGCCTGGGGGGCAGTTCCAACACCTGGACGCCTCTGATGCCGGCACTGGCGCGGCATCGTGTCCTGCGCATCGATCTGCCGGGCAGCGGCATGTCGCAACGTGCCGAAGGGTCCTTGTCCATTGATCGCTTTGTGTCGGCGGCGGCGCAAGCCTGTGAGCGCCTGGGCGTGCGTCATGCGCATTGGCTGGGGCACTCCCTAGGCACCATCGTCTGCCAGCACCTGGCGCTGCAGCATCCTGGCCTGGTGCGCAGCCTGGCGCTCTTCGGGCCGCTGCTGGCGCCGGCCGATCCGGCACGCCAGGGCTTGCGAGACCGTGCGCAGCGCGCGCGCAGTGCCGGGGTCGAAGGCATGCACACCATCGCCCAGCAGATGGTGCAGGCGGCGCTCTCATCGCACACCCGACAGCACCAGCCGTTGGTGTGCGCCTATGTGCGAGACGGGCTGATGCGCTGTGACGGTGTGGCCTATGGCCGTACCTGCGAAGCCTTGGCTGAAGCCCAGCCTGCGGCGGTGGATCGTATCCAGGCCCCGGTGCTGCTGGTCACGGGTGACGAGGATGGTGTGGCCCCACCCCAGGCGGTGCGTGCCCTGGCAGATCGCCTGCACGGTGCGGCCAGCGTGCGCACCGAGGTGCTGCCGCGCTGCGGCCACTGGACGCCGCTGGAGCGGGCTTCCGATTGCGCCCGCCTGTGGCAGGACTTCGCGGCGTCCGTCGTGCGGCCTGCTCCCGCCGCGTCCACGCGGGCCCAATGGTCGTGGCCTGCAGCCGCTCATTGAAGTCGAGGACCCATCGCATGGCCGACGTGCTCTTCACCAACGTGCGCATCTTCGATGGGGGCGGTGAGGCCCCGTTCCAGGGCGAGGTGCTGGTCCAGGGCAACCGCATTTCCCGCGTGGTCAAGACCGGCTATGGCGCCCGCTCTGCACCGGTGGCCGGTGCCCAGGTCGTTGATGCTGCAGGCGCCTTCCTGATGCCGGGCATGGTGGAGGCGCACACGCACTTCTCCTGGAACGACCAGCCGAGCCTGGAATCCATCCAGCGCATGCCGCCTGAGGAACACATCCTGTGGTGCGCTGAGGTGGCCAAGCGCTACCTCGACATGGGCTGGACCTCCTGCGTGGGTGCGGCCACGGCCAAGCCGCGTCTGGACGTGGTGATTCGCAACGCCATCAACGACGGCACCATCATCGGACCGCGCTACCTGGCGGCCAGCCAGGAGATCACCGTGCCGGGTGGCCTGGGAGACACCACCGCGCCGCACCTGCCGCAGCCCGAATTTGCGTTCGGTGCGGTGGTCAGCGGGGCGGAGGAGATGCGCCGCTGCGTGCGCATGTTCTGCAAGTACGGGGTCGATTCCCTGAAGATCAACCTGTCGGGCGAATCCATCACCGGCATGCCTTCGGAGATGAGCCAGTTCACAGAGGAAGAGATCCGCGTTTGCGTCGAGGAGGCCAAGGCCTGGGGCAAGCGAGTGGCCGCGCACGCGCGCTCCACGTGGTCGATCAAGCAATGCGTGAAGCTCGGCATCGAGGTGATCTACCACGCGAGCTTTGCCGATGAGGAAGCGCTGGACCTTCTGGAAGCGAACAAGTTCAATCACTTCGTCGCCCCGGGTCTCGCGTGGTTGATCAACACCTGCCATCACGCCAGCGCCTGGGGCCTGACGCCCGAGGTGACGCGCAAGATGGGCTACCACCGCGAGCTGGAGGCGGCCATCGAGAGCATGAAGGCCATGCGCCGGCGCGGCATCCGCATCTTGCCGGGTGGCGATTACGGCTTCGCCTGGACCCCTCACGGCACCAACGCCAAGGACCTGGAGTACTTCGTCAAGGTCATCGGCATGAGCACCATGGAGGCGCTGTTGTCGGCCACGGCCTGGGGCGGGCCCATGATGAAGATGGGCAAGCAGCTGGGCTACATCCGCGAGGGCTGTCTGGCCGACATCCTGCTGATCGACGGAGACCCGCTGTCCGACATCACCGTGCTGCAGGACAAGGCACGCATCCTGGCGGTGATGAAGGACGGCGAGTTTCACCGTGCGCCGCCTGTGCGCCATGCGCGCACCACGCGCTGGGCGGCCTGAAGCGCTTGCAGGAGATGAACATGGCAGCGCCCAGCACCGAAACCCTCTTCACCAACGTCCGCATCCTGGACGGCACCGGGCAGCTACCCTACGCCGGCAGCGTGCGCGTGCGCGGCAACCGCATCGTGGCCGTGGGCCGCAGCGCGGGCGGTGTAAGTGCCGGCGATGCTCTGGTGGTGGATGCGGCAGGGGCCACGCTGATGCCGGGCATGACCGAGGCCCACACCCACTTCTCCTGGAACGACGCAGCGTCGCTGGCCGGCATCCAGACCATGCCGTTGGAGGAGCACGTGCTGTGGTCTGCCAAGGTGGCGCACAACTACCTCAAGGCCGGCTTCACCTCCTGTCTCGGTGCGGCCTGCGCCAAGCCGCGCCTGGACGTGGTGATCCGCAACGCGATCGCGAGCGGGCAGATTCCCGGGCCGCGCTACCTGGCCGCCAGCCAGGAGATCACCGTGCCCGGCGGCCTGGGTGACGAGATGCTGCCGCACCTGCCGTTCCCGGAGTTCAGCTTCGGCGTGGTGGTCAATGGCGCAGAAGACCTGCGCAAGGTCACGCGGATGTTCCTGAAGTACGGCGTGGATTCGGTGAAGCTCAACCTTTCGGGCGACAACTTCGTCCCCGGCGCGGACGCCAAGACCACCTGGATGACCGACGCCGAGGTGGCCGCCTGCGCGGAGGAAGTGCGCATGCGCGGCAAGCGCATCATCGTGCACGCGCGGTCCTGCGCCAGCGTCAAGCAGGCCCTGCGCCACGGCATCCGCCTGATCTACCACGCCAGCTTCACCGACACCGAGGCGCTGGACATGCTGGAGGCCGCGCGTGACGAGGTCTTCGTCGCGCCGGGCATCGGCATTCTCTATGCGCTGCTGTACGAGGCCGAGCCTTGGGGTGTGGACCATGCCAAGGCCGTGTCCATGGGCTATGGCGAGGAATGGGCTGCCGCGTGCGAATCGCTCAAGGCCATGCACCGACGGGGCGTGCGCGTGCTGCCGGGTGGCGACTACGGTTTCGCCTTCAACCCCCACCTGCAGAACGCCCGGGACCTGGAGCTCTTCGTCAAGCACCTGGGCTTCACGCCCATGGAGGCCATCCGCTCCTGCACGCTCTATGGTGGGCAGGTGATGATGCGGCCGCACGAGCTGGGCCTGGTCAAGGAAGGCTACCTGGCCGATCTGCTGCTGCTGGACGGCGACCCGCTGGCCAACCTCTCCATCCTGCGGGACCCCAAGCGCATCCTGGCGGTGATGAAGGATGGCGTGTTCGCGAAGCAGCCGCCCGTCGCGTGGCCTCATGCTTGGGAGCACGCCGCGTGAAGTGGGACGCCCGCTTCTGGGCCTGGCTGCTGATTGGCGGCCCCATCGCGGTGTTCTCGCTGTGGGCCGTGGTGGACAACACCCGTCTGTACTTCGTCACCCTGTTGAACGGCTTGACGCTGGCCTCGCTGTACTTCATCGTGGCCAGCGGTTTCACGCTGGTCTTCGGTCTCATGCGCAACGTCAACCTCGCGCACGGCTCGCTGTACCTGCTGGGCGGCTATGTGGGTTTCTTCGTGGCCGAGAAGACCGGCTGGTGGGTGCTGGCCCTGGCCGCCGGCTTCCTGGCTGCGGCCATCGCCGGGCTGCTGCTGCAGGTGCTGATCCTGCGCCACATGCAGGGTCAGGACCTGCGTCAGACCATGGTCACCATCGGCTTGTCCATCGTGGTGGCCGACCTGCTGTTGTGGGCCTTCACCGCGCAGGTGCACCAGATGGAGGCCCCCGAGTGGCTGCAGGGTCCCATCCGCAACTTGCCGCTGATCAAAGCCTATTCCGCTTACCGATTGAGCCTGCTGGTGTTCGGGGTGGGCATCGGCGTGTTCCTGTGGTGGCTGCTGACGCGAACCACTGTGGGCGCCATGATCCGCGCCGGCGTGGATGACCGGCAGATGCTGGCGGCCTCGGGGGTGAACGTGAACCTTGTCTTCGCGGTGACTTTCATGCTGGGCGCCGGCCTGGCCGGCCTGGGCGGCGTGATCGGCGCGGTGGAGCTTTCGATGGTGCCGGGTGAGGACACGAGGTTGCTGCTGGCCTCGTTGATCGTGGTGATCGTGGGAGGCATGGGCAGCGTGGTGGGGGCGGCCGTGGGTGCCGTGATTCTGGGCCTGGCCGAAACCTATGGCCTGGCCTACGCCCCCACCTACAGCGTGGTGTTCACCTTCGTGATCCTCATTTTTGTGCTGGCCTTTCGGCCGCGCGGCATCCTGGGCAAGCCGGCATGAGCCGCCAGCAAAGGTCCGCATGAGTGCAGCCCAGTGGCGACGAGCCATGAATGGCGGCCTGCGCGCGCAGGCCGGCAAGCAGGCGCCGCCCGCTCCCGTTCGCGCTGGTGCAGACCCGCTCCAACCTGCCGCCGGCGACCCCTACGCCACCAGTGATGCACCGCGTTGGCTGAAGTTCCTCTGGCGCACGCTCTCCGCGCGCCATGTGTTCACGCTGGTGCTGGTGCTGGTCTTCCCCTTCGTGGCCACGCCTTTCTTCACCTTTCAGGTGGCGGCGCAGGCTCTGGTGCTGGGGCTGATCGCCTTGTCGCTCACGTTCCTGGGTGGCTACGGCGGCATGGTGTCGCTGGCGCAGATGTCGGTGGCCGGCATGGCCGGTTATGCGCTGGCCATCTTCGGCACCAGCAGCACCCCTATCAGCCTGGGCTGGCCCTGGTGGCTCGCGGTGTTGTTCGCCTTGATCATCGCCACCGCCTGCGCCACGGTGATCGGCTGGCTGTCGGTGCGCACCGAGGGCATTTACACGATCATGATCACGCTGGCCTTCGGCGTGGCCTTCTACTACTTGGTGCTGCAGAACTACACCCTGTTCAACGGCTTCCAGGGCTTCCAGAAGGTCTATCCGCCCGAGGTGTTCGGCCTGAACTGGCGTGACCCGGTGCCGTTCTACTTCATGAGCCTGTTCTGGGCCCTGCTGGGCTATCTGGCCGTGAAGTGGCTGGTGCGCACGCCGTTCGGCATCGCGCTGCAAGGGGTGCGCGACAACCCGCGCCGCATGGCCGCACTGGGCTTCAACGTGGTGGCGCATCGCGTGGCGGCGTATTCGGTGGCAGGCTTCATGGCCGCTGTGGGCGGTGTGCTGATGGTCTGGTACAACGGACTGATCACCCCGGGCTCGGTCAACACCGGCTGGCAGATCAACATCCTGGTCATCGCGGTGCTGGGCGGCATGCGCCACCCCATCGGGGCCTTCCTCGGCGCGATCATCTTCGTGCTGCTGCAGACCTTCGCGATCGACCTCATCGACCGCGAACGCTTCAACCTCGTGATTGGCGTGGTGTTCCTCGCCATCGTGCTGTTTTCCCCCGACGGCCTGCTCGGACTGTGGGCGAAGCTTCGCTCGCGCTTCGGCCCGAACCAGACCGTCACTTCCCCGCAACGTCGACATTGAATGAGGAGACGACAGTGAAAGTGACGAAGAGGATCTGGATTCGCTCGGTGGTTGGAGCAGCGGCGGCTGCCGCTGTAACGGGCATCGCCTGGGCGCAGGGAGCGCCCGTCAAGATTGGCGTGCTGGCCACGTTGGAAGGGCCGTTTGCCGCCGGTGGCGCCGATGGCATGCGAGGCGCCGAACTGGCGATCAAGCAGCGTGGCGGCATGGTGGCCGGACGCAAGATCGAGATGGTCAAGGCCTCCTCCAATGCCAACCCCGATGTGGCTGTCAACGCGGTACGCAAACTGGTGGAGCAGGACAAGGTCGACATCGTGGTGGGCCCGCTGTCCGGCGGCGAGGGCATCGCGGTCAAGGACTACTCCAAGACCCAGCCCAACATGACCTTCATCAACGGCGGCTCTGGCGCGCAAGCCACCACGCTGCAAAGCCCCAGCCCCAACTTCTTCCGCTTCAACACCGAGGGTGCGCAGTGGATGGTGGGCCTGGGCAAGGCCGCCATGGACAAGGGTTACAAGCGCGTGATGGTCATCGCCGAGGACTACGCCTTCCCGTACTCGCAGGTGCAGGGCTTCATGTCGGAGTTCTGCCGCCTGGGCGGCAAGGTGCCGGTCAAGGCCTGGGTGCCGCTGGGCGGCAAGGACTACTCCTCGGTCATCGCCCGCATCCCCAAGGATGTGGACGCCCTGTTGGTGGTGCTGGGTGGCGCTGACGCGGTGAACTTCCTGAACCAGTATGAGGCTGCAGGTGGCGACAAGCCCATGATGGGTGGCTCCATCACCGTCAGCCAGGACGTGCTGAACTACCGCGGCAAGCGGCGCGATTCGCTGGTGGGCACCATGTCGGCCGGCCCTTACGCCGATACCTTTGACGGGGCGGACTGGAAGGCCTTCGTGGCCGACTACCAGAAGAACTTCCCTGTGTCGGCCGGCGGCTACCCCAGCCCGAGCCTCTTCGCCCTGGTGTACTACACCAACATGAAGGCGGCGCTGGACGGCTTGGATGCCGTCAAGGGAGATCTCTCTGGCGGGCAGGCCAAGTACCGCGACGCATTGTCCAAGCTGGAGCTGAAGATGCCCACGGGCACT
>CAISJH010000443.1 GCA_903885585.1 uncultured beta proteobacterium | reverse complement strand
TGCCGCCTCCAGGCACTCGCTGACCGTCAGGCTGGGAAACACGTTGCGCGACTGCGGCACGATCCCTATGCCACGCATCACATTGTCTGGGGTGCGACCGGGCGCCACCGGCAGGCCGTCAAACTCAACGGTGCCCTCTATCGTGCCACCTATGCCGACCAGACTCTTGAGGAAGGTCGACTTCCCGGAGCCGTTGTGACCGAAGACGCCGGTGAACGAGCCCGCACCGAAGGACAGGGCGACGTTGCGGACAGCGACCAGAGAGCCGTAGCTCACGCTCAGGTCGCTGGTGCGCAGGATCTCGACTTCAGACATCAGTGCGCTCCGAAGTAGAGCGCGGTCAAGCGCTTGTCGGCCAGAAGTTCCTCAATCGCACCCACCGCGACGATGCGGCCATTGAACATGAACACGGCACGGTCGCAGATGTCGCGAATGAAACCGATGTTGTGCTCAACGATGCAGATGGCCTTGCCCGCACGCGCCTCTTCGCGGATCACGGTTTTCATGGCCTCGACGGTACGGCCCTCCACGCCTGCCATGGGCTCGTCAAGCAGGATGCAGCGGCCATCGTTCATCAGCGCCCGGGCCAACCCGACCAGCTTCTGTTGGCCGTACGACAGCGCGGTGGCCAGCGCGTCGGCGCGCTCGGCAAGCCCCACTCGCTCCAGCAGTACCCGCGCCTGAACAGCAGCACGGGCCTCGGCCTGCAAAGTCTGCGCTGGGCGCAGCAGCAGGCTGCGCAGGCGCTCACCGGGATACTCGCGCTCAGCGATGATGAGGTTGTCAAGCAGCGTCAGGCTTTCGAACAGGCGCGGGCGCTGCCAAGTGCGAGCCAGACCGAGTCGCGCACGCTTGTGCGAGGCCAGCCCTTCGATTGAACGCCCGGCGAATGAAATGGTTCCACGATCCGGCCGTGTGAAGCCCGTCAGCATGTTGAACAGCGTCGTCTTGCCGGCACCATTCGGGCCGATCAGTGCGACCACCTCACCTGCCGCGATATCGATGTCGAGATCCTGCGCGACGACGACACCGCCGAAGCGCTTGGTAAGTCCACGCGCGCTCAGCATCAGCGAGCACCTTTCTCATGTGTTGGCAGACGGCCGCGCCGGCGCCACGCCTTCAAGCCACCAATCGCACCCCCAAGCAGCCCCTCGGGTCGAAAAAAGATGAACACGATGACCAGTACCGTAAAGACGGCCCCTTGCAGCGGCGCCATGACAGCGATGGGCAGGTCGATAAAGCGAATCGCCTCTGGCAGGGCGGTCAGCAGGACCGCCCCGACAACCGGGCCGTAGACGGTCGCCGTGCCGCCAACGACCACCATCGTGAGCAGCGTAGCCGAGGCGAAGATCCCGAACTGGTCAGGGGTGAGGAAGAGGAAGAAGTGCGCATACAGACCCCCCGCGAGGCCCGCAATCCCGGAGCCGAGGGCGAAGAGCACGATCTTGATGCGCATGGCATCGCGCCCGAGAGAGGCGAAGGCCTCCTCGTCATTTCGCATCGCGGTGATGGCACGCCCGTACGGGCCGCCAACCAGCCATCGGACGGCGAAGACAACTGCAGCCGCGATGAGCGCGATGGCCGCCGCATAGACCGCCGCGCGATGCTTGCCTTCGATCAAGGAAGGGATGTTCGACAGGCCGCTTGCCGCCCCAGTCAGCTCAACGTTGTTGATGATGTGGACGATGCCCAGCTGAAAACCCAAACTGGCGATGACGAGATAGTCCCCCGAGACGCGCAACGAAGGCAGTGAGACCCCGATCGAGGTGATGGCCGCGACCAGGGCACCCAGCACGATGGCCAGCGGAATGGGCACACCCAGCTTCATCGACAGCAGCGCCGAAGAATAGGCCCCGAGCGCGTAGAAAACCGGCTGGGCCACGCTGACCAGGCCGCCGTAGCCCAGGATCACGTTGAAGCCGCTTGCCAGCAGGACGTTGAGGCCGGCGAGGATGGCCAGAGTGAGCAGGAAGTCGGTCATGCCTTGTCTTCTTCGGCGGGCGCCTCGAGTACGGCGGCCTCACGCATGGGCCCGTGGCGGCGCAGGTTGAGCGTGACACCACGCGGGAAGACGATGATCACGACGAAGATCAGCACGTACAGCATCAGAATCTGCCACTTCGAGGCGATGAAGAGGACGCTGAAGGACTGCAGCAGTGCAAGCCCTACAGCGGCAAGGGCGGCTCTGAAGATGTTGCCGATTCCCGCCAAGATCGTGGCAATGACCGCGTAGATCAGGAACTGGTTGAGCGGCGTGGCTGGATACATCGCGGCACGCGTACCAATCAGGAACATGCCAGCAGTCATCATCACCGCCGCCAGCAGCATGGCCACGCCGTAGGCGCGATTGCGGCTCATGCCGTACATCTCGGCCAAGTCTGGCTCATCAGACACGGCGATCATGGCTTTGCCTTCGCGGGTCTTCCGGACAAAGACATACAGGCCGGCAAAGAGCGCGAGGGTCACCGTCAGAGCGATCATGTCCCAGTGGCTCACAACGACGGGGCCCACCAGCATGACCGGCCAGACGATGGAGGCAAACAGCGTCTTGGGGTCGGTGCCGAAAATCAGCTCGGCGACGTAGATCGCGCACTGCGAAAACGCGATCGTGAAGATGAAATAGGTCAGCACTGAGCTGTTGCGCTGGCGCAAAACGCGGAAACCGAAGCGCTCCAATGCGAGTGCCGCCGCCATGGTGGCCGCAAACCCGACGGCAAGGCTCGCCGGCACAGGCAGCTTGAGGCGCTGGAGGCAGACGAACATCGCGAAATAGGCCACCACCATGAGGCCCGCCTGACCGAAGTTCCAGACCCGGCTGACCTTGAGCACCAGCGCGAAGGCAACCGCGAACAAGCAGTAGTACGACGAACTCGCCAGGCCGGTCCAGGCCAGTTGAGCCGCCAGTTCAAGAGTCAGCTCCATCGTGCCGTTCCCTGGCAGTGACTTGCGAGCAAACTGGCGTGACGTATCGATGGCAGAGGTTGAGTCAAGGAGGCCCCTGATAACGCGTGGCTCGGGTTCTCATGCACGATGTAGGCACAGGCTGGCCGTCCAAGGCCAGCCGACGGCCTTGGACTTACAGCTCTTGCAAGAGTCGCGAGTGCCTTCACTATTGCTTGCCAATCACCTGAAACCGACCGTCCTTGACTTGCCAGAAGTAGGTGGGCGCATCAACCGTGTGGTCCTCCTTGAAGACGATTCGATTGGTCAGCGGCAGGTCGAACGACTTGATCTCAAGGAGAGCGCGCCGCAGGTTTTCACCCGTCACGGGCTGATTGCGGTCCAGGACGCGCTTGAACAGAGCCGCCAAGACGTAAGGTGCGTCATGGAAGTACTGGGTATAGGGCAGCCCCACAGGCTCGCGATTGAATGCCTTCTGCCAGCGCTCGAGGTACTTGGGAACGTTGGCGTTGTCGGCCGCCGATGGCGCAAGCGCAGTCACGATGATGCCCTCTGCACCCTTGCCGAGTTCCTGGATCATCTTCGGGTTGAAGGCGGTCTGGAAGCTCGTGACCTGCACGTTCAGACCGAGTTGGCGCATCTGGGCGACGATCGCGGTGAAATCGCTGACGACGCTGTGGATGTGCACGACATCCGGGTTGGCCGCTCTGACCTTGAGAACCAGCCCAGTGAAGTCCGATCGCTGCTCCTCATACGACTCGCTGAGCACGATCTCGCCTCCGGCATCCTTGAAAGCCTTGGTGAAGACCTTGGCCCCTTCGGTTCCTGTCTCGTGATTGACGAACAGAACGGCGGCGCGGCGCTTACCCTGCTTGGCGTACAGCCATCCACCCAGAGCACGCATGTCCACATCGGCCAGGGGGAAGGTCGTGTAGACGTAGTCACCCAGGTTCTTGATGTCGGGCGAATTGGCCCCCACGCTGAGCATCAGGGTCTTCTCGCGATTGGCGATGGGCGCCACAGCCTTGACGACATTGCTGAATGCCGTGATGAAGGCAGGCACTCGGTCAACCGAGATCAGGCGGGTGACCACCGCTATGCCGACATCGGGCTTGGCCTGGTGGTCGACGATGATCGCCTCGAGTTTGCGCCCGTTCACACCGCCGGCCGCGTTGATGTCCTCCACCGCCCAGCGCACGGCCTGCATCTGGTCGAGGCCGAAGATCGCCGACGGACCGGTCAGCGGGTCTGCAACACCAAACCTCAGCGGCGCCGCCGACTGTGCCAGGGCCTTGAGGTTCAAGAACGGAAAGGCCAGCGGAGCCGCGATGACTGCGCGCCGGGACAGTGGGGTCTTGCGACTGTTCATTTAAACCTCCAGATTGAACTTGCTCTCAGGGACCGCCGACCTCTACGACCGTGACCGGGCGTAGCGTTCGACCTTGCGTTCATCGACCTCGATGCCGAGGCCGACGCCATCAGGAACAACTGCATGGCCTTGCACTGAGGCAAGCGATTCCATGACAGGGTCATCGGCAAGGTAACCCTGCGTCAGGCTCAGGCCCCATGATGGGCGCCCGAGCACAGCGCCGACGGCCAGCGTCGCGGCATTGGCCACGCTGGTCTCGCCCACCTTGCCCGAAAGATTGATCTCGCCGCCAAGGCTCGAGGCGATGCAGCATGCGTCCAAGCAAGCGCGAATTCCGCCGAGCTTCATGATCTTGAACGAGGCTCCAGAGGCAGCCCGCGCCTCCATCAGACGCCGAATGTCGCCGACGGCATGCAAAGCCTCGTCCGCACCCACCGGAATTCGACCGGCGCGGGCAACTTCGGCCATCCCTTCAATGTCTTCAGGCGCCACCGGTTGCTCAAGGAAATCGGCCATAGAGGCATCAGCCAATCGCACGAACCGTCTGGCTTCGGCGCGCGACCAGCCCCCGTTGGCATCGGCGCACAGAAGCACCTTGTCGCCGAGGACCTGGCGCAGTCGCACCATCGTCTCGGCCTCGACCTGGAGGTCACCGTTGGCGACTTTGTACTTGATGGCGGTGAAGCCCTCACTGAGCTTCGCCTGGGCATCGGCAACGTCCGCATCTGGCACGCCACTACCGACCAGATGCAGCACCGGCAGACGACTGGCGCGAGCGCCGCCGAGAAGACGGGTGACAGAGATGCCAAGCTGGCGTGCTGCGGCGTCGTGAGCCGCCACCTCAACCGCAGCCTTGGCCGGGCCATTGCCGACCAGCGCCCCTCTCACGATGTCGGCAACCCTGGAGAGGTTCGAAGCGTCCTCGCCACGAAGGGCGTTGTCCAGGATGTTCAGCGCCTCAAGGACGCCAGGCAGCGTGTCGCCAGTGAGATAGGGCGCCACCGAGGCCTCGCCCCAGCCCACGTGGCGGCTGTCCGTCTCCAGCCGCACGAGGACGGTCTCCAGCGTCTCGAAACGGCGCCCTGCCATCGCCATCGGCTTGCGCAGATGGAGATCGAGCGGGATGGCAACTATGCGCTGGATCTTCAAGATCAGCCCCGCGCTTTGGCCTTGAGCTCGGTCTCGTCGGACATGTCCACCCCGGACAGGTAGTCCTCGGTCATCTTCTTGTTGCGAAGGCGGAACTGATTGAAGTCAGGCTTGCGCTTTTCGATGAACGCGTTCATGCCCTCAAGGGACTCCTCCGAGCCCCACACATGCGCCAGCAGCTCCATGCCTGCGCGCCACGACGCATACAGCTCATCCGACTCGTGATTGAGAGAACACTTGGTCATGCGCAGCGTCTGAGGACTGTGCGACTTGATGGTCTCGCACAGCTCCAGCGTCTTCTTGCGCAGCTGGTCATGCGGCACGCAGTGGTTGGCCAGACCGACGCGAACCGCTTCCTCGGCCGTGAAACGCCGTGCGCAGAAGATCATTTCGCGGGCCAGCCGCTCGCCGATGATCCGCGGGATGTACTGAGTGGCTCCGACGGTTGGGCAGGCGCCAACGCGCGCGCCAGTCTGACCAAATATCGCGTGCTCTGAGGCCACAACGACGTCACACCACAACGCGAGCTCGTGCCCGCCGCCCATACACCAGCCGTTGACCATCGCGATGACCGGCACGGTGACACCGCGGATGGCCATCGCGCAGTTGAGCATGCGATCGTTCCAGTGCTGTGCGACAACCCAGTTGAGCCTCATCATCGAAGAGAAGTCGCCACCCGAGCAAAAGGCTCGGTCGCCCTCGCCGGTGATCACGATGCAGGCGATTGACGGATCAGAGCGGGTCGAAAGGACCGCTGCGGTGATCTCATCGAGCGTGAGCTCTCGACAGGCGTTGAGCGTGTGCGGGCGATCGATAGTGATCCAGGCGATCTGGTCGATGACCTCGAAGATGATGTCCTTGTAGGCGGTGGACTTGGTGCTCTGAGGATCGGTAGTGGCGGTCATGGCTTCAGGTTCGCTTTCCGTTGGGGTCTGGTGGCTGCAATCAGGCCTTGAGGTTCAGGCGTTTGTCGTATCCGGAGGGGCGGCCGTTGTGGAGCGCATCCCACATCCAGTCGGCGATGGCCGGATAAATGTCGGCCGCCACTTCGCCGCCCGGGTGGAACACGTCCTCATAGAGCCAGAGTTCCTTCGGGCAATTGAGCCGATTCAAGAACGCGGCAATGTCCTCTGGCGGGCACAGCTCGTCCATATCGCCCCCCACCAGCAAGTAGGCAGCCTTCATGCGCTCGGCAGCAGCGAAGAAGTTCTCGTCCATCTTGTCGACAAAGGCGTTGAACTCCTGCTCCTCCTTGATGTTGGTCATGTACATGTGGATGCGCTTGAAGTTCGGCTGCGCCTGCTCAAAGATGACATCGCTGGGACCCACACACGGCATCTGCCCGACCACGGCCTTGACGCGGGAGTCATCGGCGGCGATCTCGACCCCGTAGCGTGTGCCCATGCTGGTACCGAAGACGCCGATCCTCTGCGCATCGACCTCCGGCTGCTCTGCGATGAAGTCGAGGACCTTGCGGCCGGCGAGGGCGTAGTTGCCGTGCTCCAGCCAGGTGCGGTTGATGTTGCACTCGGCCTGCCCCGGGCCGTCCATCGCCACGATGTTCATCCCACGGCGCGTGAACTCATTGTTGAACGGATTGGGAAAGTCTTCCTTCGCGGCGTCCATGCCGGGGGTGTAGAGCACCGTCGGCTTGCGGCCCGGTCCAGGGGCACGATGGAAGATGCAGTAGGCGTTCTTGCCCGGCGCGAAAGGAATCACGTGCTTGGTGACGGCGCCCCCCAGGCGGGACATCATCTCGCCGTAGCAGCGCTGCATGCGCGCATGCGCCTCGATCTTCTGCGGGTGCCCGTCGACCGGCACGAGGTGTTGGGCGCGGCCCCAGTAAAGTGCCGCGCGGTGATATTGCTGACTGGCCGTGACCGTACGCCCTGCCGCTGCCGCCTCATCGGCCAGGCTCTCCTGACGCGCCGCGTGCCGAGCCCATTCCCGCGGGAACGAGCGGCGTCCTTTGACCGCGTGGAACACACGCTCCATGTCGGCGTATTTGAAGCCCCGCTCCAGGCGCACACCCATCATGCCGGGGTGCAGGATGTCTTCGTCGTCAGTCAGCTTGATGAAGTTGTCGAAGATCCAGTTCTGGCCGCCTCGCGGTGCTTGTCGTCTCACGGCTTGTCCTCAATCGTTGGTTGCGACAGTGACGGCGCTCTTTGCCGTCAGGGATCGGGTGGCAAAGGCTGCTGTCAGTTCCTGCACCGCCGCCGGATTGGCCAGCGAGCTCAGGTCACCCACCGCCGAGCCCGTGGCTATCGAGCGAATCACCCGGCGCATGATCTTCTGGTTGCGCGTCTTGGGCAGTTCACTCACGAAGGCGAAGTACCTGGGTCGAAAGGGCGCACCGAACTGCTCGGCCACGGCCTGGGCCAGCGTGGCCTCGAGACCGGCGTCGGCACACTGCTCTGCAGGTACGCAGACGCAAAGAAGCGCAGAGCCTGTTGTCTCGTCATGCACGCCGACGACGGCGGCGTCGGACACCAGTCCCGTGGCCATCAGGGCCGCTTCGATCTCGGCGGGCCCGGTGCGCTTGCCGGCAAGCTTGATGGTGTCGTCAGAACGGCCGTGCAGGTACCACAGGCCATCTGCGTCACGGGAGGCGAGGTCACCTTGGACCCACACCCCGGGGATCTCTCGCCAGTAGGACATGACGTAGCGATCCGGGTCGCGCCACAGTCCGCGCGTGGCGCCTATGGTCGGGCGACGCATGACCAATTCGCCCACCTCGCCCGGCGGCAGCGAACGGCCGCTGCGATCCACCACGTCGGCGCCGCTTCCGGGCACCGGACCGCCGAATGCGCAGGGCCGAAGCGGCCGGTGGTGGGTCCCGATGAGGATCGCGCCGCCGCACTCGGTACCCCCTGCGTAGTTCAGGATGGGAACCCGTCGGCGGCATACCTTCTCGAAGAACCAGACCCAGGCTTCCGGCGTCCAGGGCTCGCCGCTTGAGATCACTGTGCGCAGGCGCTGCAGGTCGCAACCGTCCAACGGATCCTGTGTCGACGCCATCATCTGGCGCACGGCAGTGGGCACGATACCGGCAACGGTCACGCCATGGCGCGTGCACAACTGCCAGATCCGGTTGTGCTGCGGCCAGTCGGGCGTTCCCTCCGCCAGAACGATGGTCGCGCCCAGCAGAGTGCAACCGACCGATATCTTCGGGCCGACGATCCAGCCCATGTCGCTCATCCACAGCAGTCGGTCGCCCGCGCGCACGTCCAGACACAAGCCCATGTCCAGGGCGTTCTTGGCGAGCATCCCCCCATGGGTGTGCGTCGTGCCCTTGGGCTTGCCGGTCGTCCCCGACGTGTACATCAGCATCGCGGGCGTCTCTGCCGCGAAAATCGGGTAACCGCCTTCGCGCGGCGTTGCAGGCACTGACGTCGACCAGATGGTCTCTTCCGGGGTCGGCTCGAAGTCGACCCCTTGCCTGCACAGAACCACGGTCTGCACTTCGGGACACTCAGCGCGCGCAGTACGCACCGTATTCAGCAGGCCCACCCGCTTGCCACGGCGCATCATCTCAGGGCAGGTGACGATGGCCCGAGCGCCCGCATCCTTGAGCCGATCGGCAACGGGCCGGTACCCAAAGCCCGAGAAAAGCGGGACGGCTATGGCACCGATCTCGATGATGCCCATGAAGGCTGCGATGGCCTCCGGCACCATCGGCAGATAGAGACCAACGGCATCACCCTTTTCAATGCCGGCGGCGCGCAGCGTATTGGCAAACCTCGCCGTCTCCGCGTCAAGGCGGGCATACGACCATGTCTCAATGGCGCCTGACTCGCTCTCGAAGACGACAGCGTCACGGGACCAGGCCGGCCCATCACGGTGGCGGCCCAGGCAGTTCCAAGCGATGGAAGTGGTCCCGTCAGCGCACCACACTGGCCATTCGATGCCGTTGGGTGTACTGAGCACACTGCTGTAAGAGCGCGCGAAGCGGATCTCGAAGAAGTGGATGAGCGCGTCCCAGAACCAGGCAGGCTTGCTGTCGGCCTCTGCAAGGAGCGCGTCCTGATCAGCGAGTCCGTGCCGGCGCAGGAAGGCTGAGAGCGTCGTGCTGCTCTTGAGTTCCTCAGTGGGTTGCCAGACGAAACCTTGGGTCATTGCTGCTGCATTCCATCGCCCATCGCAACGGGCAAGGAAAGATTAGCAATGACCTATCGAATTCGGAAACACTGTCTCGGCATGAGCGCCATTCGCGTGCGTTATGGCGGAGCGCTGGCCGTCAACGCGCTCAGTGGTGACTCGCCTTCAAGGTCAGCGACGAGTTCCAGAAGAATCTGACGCACCACATTACTGGCTGCCACGGCAGTCGTGCACGGGTTCGCGGCCATCACAAGGTTGCGGGTGATCGCCGGATTGCTCAGTGGCAAGTACCCGAGGTCGCCATTGACCAGGTCCCGGCATACGAAGCCATAGGGCACGATCGAGTACGCCAGCCCTTTGGAGACGACTTCCTTGATCACCAGGGCACTGTCGACTTCCATGGTGTAGTTCAAACGGATGCCCAGTCGCGCAGTCCACGGCTCTATCAAGCGGCGAAAACCGGCGGCCACAATGAACTGGAACTGCGAGAGTTCGCCGAGGGAGATGCTCTTGCGATCGGCCGGCATCCGGTCGGGAGCACCGATCAAGACCATGGGCTCGCGCATCAGTGGCGTGTGGTCGCCACAGCCCTGCTCGCTTGAGCGCGTGAGAACAGCAAGATCTATCTTGCCTTGGCTCAGCCACTCCTCAAGAAAGATGCTCAGACCCTCCGTGATCCGCAGGGAGATTTCCGGGTACCGGCGCTGGCATTCGAAAATCAGGCCTGGCGCCAACATGGTCGACACCGACTGAGGCATGCCGATCGTCACGTGACCGGAAACGGACTTCGGAGAGGTGCCTACCTGCTGTCGGATGTTGTCCATGAGCCCGATCAGAGAGGTACCCAACTCGGCAAGCTTCGCCCCGGCCTCGGTAGGCACCACGCCCCGAGTGGTGCGAATCAGCAAAGAGGCTCCCAGCCCGTGCTCTAGGGACTGGATGTGACGGCTCAGTGCGGGTTGCGCCATGTTGAGGGCGCGAGCGGCCTTGCTGACACTGCCCAGCTGCACGACCTGGATGAAGTATCGGATCTGGCGCAGTTCCATCTGGGTGCGTTCGAGAGATGACCGGCGCGTCGCGCAGATAGGTCGATGGGCCTGTGGCGCGCGTCGCCTGGCCGGCAGCCAGGGCGCTTCCACCGCTCTAGTGTGCCTCGGTTTGGTCCGCCCTGCGAGGCTGGTCGCCCGTGACAGCGGCCCACTCGCACGCGCGAATCGCCCGTGCTCACTGTTGACCGAACAACTGCATCCAGCGTCCGCCAGATCAGCATCTCTCTCGCCTCCGGGGCACCCTTACCGATCTGGCACACCAGCACGTTGTGGCAGATACGTTCCAGAAACGTCCCTCACATAGCGGTAGCCACCATGCATTTGAACGGTGTCTGCGCACCCGAGCGGGTCGAGGGTCACCTCACAACACCCCCGCCAGCCCCCTCCTGGCCTCGCCCTCCTCCATCGCCATCCGCCGCGCCCAGTCCGCGATCTGGTCG
>CAISJH010000442.1 GCA_903885585.1 uncultured beta proteobacterium | reverse complement strand
GGGCGATGCCGTACTGGTCGGCGACCTCCTGCGTCTTGCCGAGTTCGCGGCCGACGAGGGAGATCACCTTCACGTCCGCGATGTTGCGGATGCCGTCGAGGTGCTTGATGCCGAAGGCGCCGGCACCAGCGAGGGCCACGTTGATCGTCATGGTGGGCTTTCGTGGAGGTTCAGTTCTCGAGGATCACGTGCCCCACCGCCGTGTTCGAGGCGGGCACGTGATAGAAGCGGTGCGCGACGCGGGGCTTGGCCCCACCGGCCACGTCGGCCATCGCGCCGCGGGCGATGAGCCACATCACGAGCTCGATGCCCTCGCTGCCGGCCTCGCGCACGTAGTCGATGTGCGGCAGCTGCGCGAGGCCCGCCGGGTCGTCGATGAGGCGGTCGAGGAAACGGTTGTCCCACTCGCGGTTGATGAGCCCGGCGCGCGGGCCCTGCAGCTGGTGGCTCATGCCGCCGGTGCCCCAGATCTGCACGTTCAGCGGCGCGTCGAAGGACTCCACCGCCCGCCGGATCGCCTGCCCGAGCGCGAAGCAGCGCCGCCCCGAGGGCACCGGGTACTGCACGACGTTGACGGCAAAGGGGATCACCGGGCAGGGCCAGGCGCCCGTCTGCGGATCCTGCGCGCCGCACATCAGGCTCAGCGGCACCGTCAGGCCGTGGTCGACGTCCATGCGGTTGACGATCGTCAGGTCGAAGTCCTCCTGGATCACGCTGTGCGCGATGTGCGAGGCGAGCTCCGGGTGCCCCTGCACCACCGGCACCGGACGCGGCCCCCAGCCCTCGTCGGCCGGCGCGTAGCTGGCCGCGGTGCCGATGGCGAAGGTGGGGATCATCTCGAGGCTGAAGGCCGTGGCGTGGTCGTTGAAGACGAGGAAGATCACGTCGGGCCGGTGCTCGCGCAGCCAGCCCTTGGAGTACTCGTAGCCGGCAAACACCTTCTGCCAGTAGGGCTCGTGCGCTTTGCCGAGGTCCAGCGCCGCGCCGATGGCCGGCACGTGGGAGGTGTAGACGGAAGCGGTGATGCGCGCCATCTTCAGAAACCTGCCTTGCTGCTGCTGCCCTGGGGCTGGCGGTGCGGCTGCGCGCTGCCGTCCTCGCCCGTGCGCCGGTTGCCCTCGACGCTGCGCCCGCCGGAGACCATCATGTCGCGGTACTCCTCCTCGGTCATGCCGGTCATGCTGCCGGCCATCTGCTGGAAGCTCTTGCCGTAGGTGGCGCCGATCTTGGCCAGGAAGTAGATGTTGCCGCCCTCGGCGATGCAGCGGTTGAGGTCACGCGCGAGCACGGCCTGCTTCTGCGCCTCGGTCATCGGCCACTCGTCGAGGTAGGCGCGCGGGTCCGCCAGGAAGCGCTCGCGGTTGGCGGCCTTCATCAGGCTCATGCAGAACTGGTTGAGGTGGTAGCCCTTGAGGGACTGTTCGGCATCGAAGATGGTGGTGCCGGGGATGTCGAGGTAGGGCTTCTGTAGTGCCATGTCAGTGGATCCACGTTATGTCTTGGTGCTGAGTGTCGCAATCCGTGAGCGCCATCGGAACCACCCAGACTGCCTCGACACGCGGGGTGCTGCTCCGCGGGCCGCCGGGATGGTGCAACCCCCTCCGCTCATGTCCCCCGGTCTGGGCTGCGCCCAGCCCTCCTCCTTTACTTCGCTGCGGGGGTCACCCCACCCCACCGGCCTGCCGGCACAGTTGGCAAACCGGAATGTCAGCAACGCGGGATGGCGTGGTGCCCTGTGGAGCGAAGTCAAGGAGGAGCCATCGGCCCCTGGCCGATGGCGGGGGACATGAGCGGAACAGGGCACCGCGGTATCCCGCGTGTCGCGAGGTATCGGCAATCCGGCTTCAGGCAACCTGAGGCTCCTCCGGCCAATACAGCTTCATCGGGTTGTCCACCAGCAGCTTCTTCTGCAGCTCGGCCGTCACGGCGATGTGAGGGATGAAGTCCACCAGCAGCCCATCGTCGGGCATGTGGTCCTTGAGGTTGGGGTGGGGCCAGTCGGTGCCCCAAAGCACGCGATCAGGGAAGGACTCCACCACGCGCCGCGCGAAGGGCACCACGTCACGGTAGGCGGCTTGCTCGCCGTTCAGCGCACGCGGGCCGGTGACGCTCAAGCGCTCCGGGCAGCTCACCTTGCTCCACACGTTGGGGTGTTGCTGCATGAACTTCATGAACAGCGCGAACTCCGGGCCGTCCACAGGCTTGCTCACGTCCGGGCGGCCCATGTGATCCACCACCACAGTGGTGGGCAAGGCGGTGAAGAAGTCCCACAGCTCGGGCAGGTCCACCGCCTCGAAGTAGATGACCACGTGCCAGCCCAACTGAGCCACGCGGCCAGCAATCTCCATCAGCTCGTCCTTGGGCGTGAAGTCCACCAGGCGCTTGACGAAGTTGAAGCGCACGCCGCGTACGCCAGCGGCGTGCATCTGCTGCAGCTCCGCATCCGTGACCGTTCGGCGCACCGTGGCCACACCGCGCGCCTTGCCGCCTGAGGCCACACAGGCGTCCACCAGGGCACGGTTGTCGGCGCCGTGGCAGGTGGCCTGCACGATGACGTTGCGCGCAAAGCCCAGGTGGTCACGCAAGGCGAAGAGCTGGTGCTTGCTGGCGTCGCAGGGTG